>NZ_CAWUDO010000106.1:0-24327 GCF_963920935.1 Nostoc sp. CCY 9925
GCGAGCAGTATTGGGAATAGTAATACTTTTACCTCCTGCCTCCTGCCTTCTGCCTTCTGCCTCCTGCTATATGTAAGAGATTTATTCTCCATACCCAATGCCCAATGCCCCATGCCCTTCCTCAAGATTCTTTAGCATCAAACCACTTATCATACAAAGATTGATAAGTGCCATTTTCTTTAAGATTCAACAAAGCTCTATTAATTGGTTTGCGGTAAGGACTGTTATTGGGTAAAACGATACCGTAACTTTCTTCACGCAAGGTACTGCCAACAACCTGTACCTTGCCTTTGCCTTCATTGGCAGCATAATACAGAAGTACAGGTGCATCAAACACCACAGCGTCAGCTTTTTTGGTCATTAGAGCATTGTAAGCTTGCTCAATTTTAGGAACTTGTAGAACTGAAATATGATGTTCTCGCAGGTATGCGGCGGCTGTGCTACCCGCAGTTGTGGCGACTATTTTACCGGGTAAATCATCAATACTCTTGATATCGCCTTGAAGTTGCTGCACTGTTAATGAGGTGGTAGCACTGGCTGTAAAGTAGGCAGCGAAAAGCACTCCAATGAACATCCAGACAATACCTACTAAGCGTCCTACTACTCCCTTGGGCATCTCATCAGCTTGGGTTGCTAATGTGGCAGCTGCCCACCAACAGGCTTTAAAAATGCCAGGAAAGTATGATTGGGGAACCATCCCTTCTTTATGATTGCGCTCAGATAACCAAATAATATGGGCTGCTACGGCAATTAGTACTAAGGCAATACCTATTACCTGCAAGAGGCTAGGGGAAAAAAACAATTGGAAAATATTGGGAAAGCCACTGTTGTTGTTCTCTGGGTTTCTGACCAGGATTTGCAGCCCTCCAGCAAAAATCGGTAATGAAAAGTCAAAATTCTGTTCGCGTTCGGCTGTAATAGAAATAGCTGCAATTCCGAGTTTGGCTTTGTTTTCCTGAATGGCAGCAAGCAGTTCCGACACAGTAGGATATTGAATAAATTTAGACTCTACACCCATTTCTTTAGCGATGCTGCGCCAGAGATCAATACTGAATCCCGATAGCTCATCTTTGTCTTGTACCACAAAGGGTGGTATGACTCGTGTAGCTACTGATAATGATTGTTGGGTTTGTGGTTGTTGGGTAAATCCTGGGGATGCGATTAACAAAAATGCCAGAATTGTACCTACTAATCCTATGCAGGCATACAGTATTAAGGAACGTCTGGTTTGGTTTTCACGGTCATGTCCGTGGAAATAGGCAATCCGGCTTTTCCTCCCAGCCATCACTTGGCGTAATCTAGTGGCGATCGCATTTATCATCAGAGTTATCTAGGGGTTATGTGCTATGTCGTATTTATCATGCCCACCCCATACTAAAAATTGCGTTATGGCAATTGGTAATTTGTAATTTGTAATTCGTAATTCGTAATTCGTAATTAAGAAAGCCAGATATGGTCTTTTTTTGACTGTTAACTGTGAACAGTCAACAGTCAACGCTAAAGCTAAACTCCAGCCAAACTAGAGTTTAATGGTAACTGTCTTAACTTCGGTGTATTGCTGCAAGCCATACTCGCCTAGCTCTCGACCAATACCCGATTGCTTGAATCCACCGAAGGGAGCAGCAGCATCGAATACGTCGTAGCAGTTTACCCAGACTGTGCCAGCACGAACGTTGTTAGCGATCGCATGTGCTTTGGTGATATCCTGGGTCCACACAGCGGCGGCAAGTCCGTACATTGTGCTATTCGCCCGTTGAATTACTTCGTCGATATCTTTGAATTTGATGATGCTCATCACCGGGCCAAAGATTTCCTCTTGAGCAATCTTCATCTCATCGCGGACATCTGCAAAGACTGTGGGGGCGATAAAGAAACCCTTGTCACCAACTTGATTGCCACCGCATAGCATCTGAGCACCTTCCCGCATTCCAGATTCGATATAGCTCATAACTTTATCGAATTGTTCTTTGTCTACTTGTGGCCCTTGTTCTGTGTTGGCATCAAAGGGATTACCAAGAATGCGCCCTGTTGCTCTTTCTACACTTTTAGCAACAAATTCGTCGTAGCATTTTTCTTCCACGAACACCCGCGAACCAGCACAGCAGCACTGCCCTTGGTTAAAGAATAATGCCTCGTGGGAACCTGCGATCGCCGCGTCCATATCAGCATCAGCGAACACGATGTTGGGACTCTTGCCACCCAGTTCCAAGGTAACCCGTTTGAGGTTGCTTTTAGCAGCGGCTTCCATAATTAAATGCCCGACTTCAGTGGAACCAGTAAATGCCACTTTGTCAACATCCATGTGACGGGAAATTGCTGCCCCGGCGGTTGGCCCGTATCCTGATAAGATGTTGACCACACCGGGCGGAAAACCAGCCTCAACAATCAACTCGCCTACCCGCAAGGCTGATAAAGGTGTTTGTTCTGCTGTTTTCATGACTACAGTGTTACCAGTTGCCAAAGCTGGTGCTAGTTTCCAAGCCTGCATTAGCAGTGGAAAATTCCACGGGATAATTTGACCAACTACACCGACAGGTTCGTGGCGAGTGTAGCAAAAGTACGGGCCGTTGATGGGAATAGTTTTACCTTGTACTTTGTCAGCCCAGCCTGCATAGTAGCGGTAACAGGCGATAACTAATCCCAAGTCACCCAAAGAATCTTGTAGTGGCTTGCCGTTGTCGAGAGTTTCTAACCGCGCCAACTCATCGATATTGTGTTCAATTAAGTCAGCTAGTTTGTAAAGCAACTCGCCGCGACGGGTGGCGGAAATTTTTGGCCATTCTCCAGAAGTAAAGGCAGTACGGGCTGCTTGTACTGCTTTATCGACATCCGGGGCATCTGCTTCTGAAACTTCGCAGATTACCTCACCTGTAGTGGGATTGATTGTTGCAAATCGGCGATCGCTGATACTGTTTACCCATTCATTGTTAATCAGCAATTGGGTTGGGCCAACTTTGACCTGTTGTCCTGGTACTGTTGCTGTAACCATCAGGCCTCCTTAAGCTTTAGAAAAATTTGCTTAAATCTACTTCTTATGTTTGTTGCTATACAGCAATTTTCTAAGTTATTTTATAAAATCTTTATTTTTGCTTTACAATATTATTTACATTTAGATGTTATACACGTATCTGAAATTTGAATTTTCAGATTACAAATAATAGAAAAAAATTCTTTGAATAAAGATTTTTCTATCGGCTTGGTGTGTTCTATCAATGGCTAGTTTCAGTTGTTTATTATTTTTCAGCAATGACAAACTTAACCTAATTGAGAATCTATTGGGGGAATACGCTAGATGCCCGACCCTACTTTATTCGATGCCAACTCCTTGAGTCTGTTGCCTACTGAACCTATTGCTAATTCTCATAGTGTTATTTCTCTTGGCACATCAGATCTAGCGTTGTTATCTATTTCGGCAACAAGACAACCTGAACTGTCTCTAAATTACGGGTTTGATATCGATACCATTGACCAAGCAGTGGCTACCTTGAGGTTTCCAGAGACTCCAGATAAAACAGACCAAACAATAGCCGGAATTGATTATTTAACGGGACTACCAGAAGACTATGTTAGCCTTTCGAGTATTACTAGTTTAAATACAGAGTCTGCTTCTTCCTCCATTACTTCAGAAAGTGATGCTACTGTTGCCAGCAGTTTTACCAATGCCCGATGGGCAACTGCACAAGGGGAATTTTGGAATGAGCAAAAATGGTTAACAGGTGATTTTAACGGCGATGGACAAGATGATTTAGCAAAAGTTTTTAATGACGCTGGTCGAGCCAATATTGATGTTTATCTTTCCAAGGGTGGTACCTTTACAATTGAACGCTGGGCAACTCAGCAAGGTGGATTTTGGAACAGTCAAAAATGGCTAGTTGGTGATTTTAACGGCGATGGGCGAGATGATTTAGCAAAAGTTTTTAGTGATGCTAATCAAGCCAGTATAGATGTTCATCTCTCCAACGGTAGTAACTTTACAATTGGACGCTGGGCAACTCGACAAGGTGGATTTTGGAGTAGTCAAAAATGGCTCGTTGGTGATTTCAATGGTGATGGTCAAGATGATTTTGCCAATGTCTTCAATGACGTTAATCAAGCGAGTATAGATGTTCATCTCTCCAACGGTAGTAACTTGACAATTGGACGCTGGGCAACTCAACAAGGTGGATTTTGGAGTAGTCAAAAATGGCTAGCTGGTGATTTCAATGGCGATGGACGAGATGATTTAGCTAATGTCTTCAATGACGCTAACCAAGCCAGTATTGATGTTCATCTCTCCAGCACTAGCAGCTTCACAAATCAGCGATGGGCAACTGCACAAGGCGGATTTTCTAATGACCAAAAATGGCTAGCGGGTGACTTCAATGGCGATGGGCAAGATGACTTAGCCAATGTTTTTAATGATACTAATCAAGCCAGTATTGATGTTCATCTCTCCAGCACTAGCAGCTTCACAAATCAGCGATGGGCAACTGCACAAGGTGGATTTTGGAACGAGCAAAAATGGCTAGCTGGTGACTTTAATGGCGATGGGGAAGATGATTTAGCCAATGTGTTTAATGAGGCTAACCAAGCTAGTATTGATATTCATGCTGCCAACAGCTTGCCAAATTATAGCTCTATCGATGGTTATGGTTTAGTCAATGCTTCTGCTGCCGTTGCTAAAGCTATTGGTCAAGCTACCTTTTCGGGTATTCCCGATTTAGGCGGTAACAACTGGGGGGCAGATTTAATCAAAGCTCCGGAAGTTTGGACGAAAGGCTATACAGGTCAAGGAGTAGTGGTTGCGGTATTAGATTCTGGCGTTGACTATAACCATTCAGATTTAAATTCAAACATCTGGACAAATAGCAAAGAAATCGCTGACAACGGTATCGACGATGATGCCAATGGATACATTGATGATTTCTACGGCTGGAATTTTATTTATAACAATAACAATACTTTAGACGTTTACGGTCACGGTACTCATGTGGCTGGTACGATCGCAGCAGTGAACAATGATTTTGGAGTTACAGGCATTGCTTATAACGCCAAAATCATGCCTGTGAAAGTATTGGGTGATGATAACAAAGGCACTTATTCTGCTATTACCCAAGGAATTTATTACGCCGTCAACAATGGGGCGAAAGTAATTAACATGAGTTTAGCTGGAACCGTTCCTGACAGTGGCTTAGAAGCAGCCATTCAATACGCCACCAGTCAAGGTGTAATTGTAGTCATGGCAGCAGCTAATTCAGCAGGTTCAACTCCTTTATACCCCGCTTACTATGCTACAAACTGGGGTTTAGCAGTTGGAGCAGTTGACAAGAATAACAATTTAGCTGATTTCTCTAACCGAGCCGGAAGTGATTCCAACATGGCTTATGTAACTGCGCCAGGGGTTAACGTTTACTCTACGCTACCAAATCAAACCTACGGCTTTTATAATGGCACTTCTATGGCTACTCCCCACGTAGCAGGAGTAGCAGCCTTAATCCTCAGTGCCAATGCGAGTTTGACTGGCAGCCAAGTGCGCGAAATTATTACTCAGACTGCTGTTAACGTTTAGGGCATGGGGCATGGGGCGATGGGCATGGGGCATTGAGGTAGAGGAGTAGAGTTAAAAGACTCATTAACGGAGTTCAAAGCCTCATTCGCTCCCAATGCCCATTGCCCATTGCCCATTGCCCATTGCCCATTGCCCATTGCCTATTGTTGATAGGATGAGGAAGTTGAAGGTTTTTTTTAATATGACTACTTTGCAAGTTGCTTCTCCCCTAATTACGATCGCAGCGCAAACTCGGCAAGCTGCAAGTAAGCTGGCGATTCTCTCGACTGAGGCCAAAAATCAAGCGATTGAAGCGATCGCTCAAGCTTTAGAATCAGCTAAAGATGAAATTCTCGCAGCGAATATTGCTGATTGTGAAGCTGCTACTGCGGCTGGAATTGCTAAACCGCTTTATAAGCGTTTGCAGTTAGATGAACATAAATTAAGAGATGCGATCGCTGGGGTACGAGATGTTGGTAAGCTAGCCGATCCAGTCGGTAAAGTGCAGATTCACCGCGAACTCGACACTGGTTTAGTTCTCAAGCGCATTACTTGTCCTTTGGGTGTTTTGGGGATTATTTTTGAAGCCCGTCCAGAAGCAGCGATTCAAATTGTCTCTTTGGCTATTAAATCTGGAAACGGCGTCATCCTCAAAGGTGGAAAGGAAGCTGTGCGCTCTTGTGAAGCGATAGTTAAAGCAATTAAACAAGGATTATCTCATACTGCTGTTAACCCTGATGCGGTACAGTTACTCACAACCAGAGAGGAAACTCTCGAACTTTTAAAGTTAGATAAATATGTAGATTTAATTATTCCCAGAGGTTCTAATTCCTTCGTCAGATTTGTTCAGGAAAATACACGCATTCCCGTACTAGGTCATGCCGATGGAATTTGTCATTTATATATAGATAAAGCTGCTGATATTTCTCTTGCCGTTCCAATTACAGTAGATGCCAAAGCTCAATATCCTGCTGTTTGTAACGCTATCGAAACTTTGCTAATTCACTCGTCAATTGCCCAAGAATTTTTACCGAAAGTTGCTGCGGCTTTGGCAGAACGCCATGTAGAATTAAGAGGCGATGAAACTACTTTAAAAATTTTACCGGATATCACAACTGCAACAGAAGTTGATTGGGAAACAGAATACAGCGATTTGATTTTGTCCATTAAGATTGTAGACTCTATTGAAGACGCGATCGCTCATATTAACGAATATGGTTCTCGACATACTGATGCAATCATCTCTGAAGATTCTGCCGCTGTCGAAACTTTCTTGGGACTTGTGAATTCAGCCAATATATTCCACAATTGTTCCACCCGTTTTGCTGATGGTTTCCGCTATGGTTTCGGTGCAGAAGTCGGAATTAGTACTCAACAAATGCCTCCCCGTGGCCCTGTTGGCTTAGAAGGATTAGTAACATACAAATATCAAATGACTGGTGATGGTCATATTGTCGCTACATACACTGGCGCAAATGCAAAACCCTTTACTCATCGGGATCTAGTATAGATTTGAATAAAATTGATTGTGTTATCGCATAGCGCAACGCACCTTCAATTGTTGACGGTGCGTTAGCCTACGGCAAGCCTCTACGCGTCTACGTTTTTCAAGATTTTCTTCTTTGCGTCTTTGCGTCTTTGCGTGATGTAAAAAAGTGTTTATGTAAGAAGTCTGTTGTTTAAAAAGTGTTTCACGTGACTAATTGAGTAACTACAAAATTAAGTGACTTAAAAAGAAGGCAAGAGCCGCACTTCCCAAAGGAACTGTTAAATTATCAATACCCAAAAATGAAAAAGCTTCTAAAGCAGTAGCAATCAAAGCTACTAACAGTGATATTACCCAACTTTGCCAAGTGTTTCCTTGAGTTCCGATCAAAATCAAATTGGTGATGAGATAGCTAACAAGCATCATAGTCAAGGAGCCTTCCCAACTTTTTTCTGCCCCAGAGACTTTGTACTTGTGTTTACCAAAGCGCTGCCCAATTAAAGCTGCTAATCCATCTCCCCAAGTCATAATTAAAATACCTAATACTGCATACTGCGGTTGTTGCAAATACCAGAACCAAGCAATTAAAATACCGAAACTCAGAGAGTAAAAAAATGTCCCTAAACTTTGGCGTCCAACGCTATTAATACCAGGAAGAATCGGAAATCGGTAGGATAGTAAAGTGATTGCGCTTGCTAAAATCGAGGCGGTAATCCCGACGCTAGCCGGAATATCTAACCACCAAGCGAGTAAAATCACATTACCAGTGCCAATATGAACTATTTTCCTGACGATTTCTGCCTCACCATTAGCAAAGCGGTTTACTGCCCACGCAATCAGTAGGATGAATAAGACCCAAATTGCAGCGATGCCTACGGCAGGTTCTGGCAACGGAATTTGCAGCCATAAAATCAAAATTGAGGTTAAATCAGAAAATGTAATCAACAAAGATGCAAGAGAATGAATATTTTTACCTCTATAACTAATTTATAAGATTTAGGTAACTGTAATGAAACTATTATTAATTTGGCTGATTCGCGGCTACCGAATGTTTATCTCGCCATTGTTTCCTCCGAGTTGTCGTTTTCAACCAACTTGTTCGATGTATGCCATTCAAGCCATTGAACGATTTGGAGTATTGCGCGGTAGCTGGATGGCAACCTTACGGATTTTGCGCTGTCATCCGTTTCATCCAGGCGGTTACGACCCAGTACCGGAGGTGAAAGAGGAGTAGTTGGGGAGTGTGGGGGGTATAGTCTTTTGGGGAGATGTCAACGACTGGAGTTGTCATCTAGTTTGGGAAGGTTGAGTAATCTAATTTAGACCGATGATGATTAATACTACTGCTATTTATATACCCGACCAACCACAAATTCCCAGCCCTGAACCAAATCCGCTACCAAGTCCCGAACCTGTACCGGGGCCAACGATTCCCCAACCTGTACCAGAACCAGTACCTACTCCCATTCCCCAACCATTACCTGGGCCTGTACCAGAACCAGTACCTGCTCCCATTCCGCAAACAGTCCCTGCTCCCATTCCTCAAACAGTTCCAGGGCCAATTCCCCAAACCATACCGGAACCTGTTTGAATTACCTTGGTAATGTAATCCAAAATCCAAAATCCAAAATCCAAAATGTTAAGAGCCGGAATTGTCGGACTTCCCAACGTCGGAAAATCTACTTTATTTAATGCTGTAGTTGCTAACGCCAAGGCAGAAGCGGCTAATTTCCCTTTTTGCACGATTGAACCGAATGTCGGCGTTGTCGCAGTACCGGATGAGCGGTTAAATGTTCTCGCTAAAATTGGCAGTTCGGTACAAATTGTCCCCGCACGTGTCGAATTTGTCGATATCGCCGGTTTAGTTAAAGGTGCAAGTCAGGGTGAGGGACTAGGTAATCAATTTCTGTCCCACATCCGAGAAGTTGATGCGATCGTCCATGTGGTACGTTGTTTTGAAAATGATGATATTATCCACGTTGCTGGTTCTGTTGACCCAGCGCGAGATATTGAAATCATTAATTTAGAACTGGGTTTATCAGATTTAGCACAAATTGAGCGACGAATTGACCGCACTCGCAAACAAGCTCGCACTAGCAAAGATGCTCAGTTTGAAGTCACAGTTTTGGAAAAATTAGCTGCGGCTTTAAATGAAGGTAAGTCGGTGCGTCAAGTGAGTTTGAATGAAGAAGAAGCGGAGCTGATTAAAGGATTAGGACTGCTGACTAATAAACCAATTATCTACGCTGCCAATGTATCTGAGGATGATTTGGCAACGGGTAATGATTTTGTGGAAAAAGTGCGACAAATTGCTGTAACAGAAAATGCTCAAGTTGTCATAGTTTCTGCTCAAGTTGAAGCTGAATTAGTAGAATTACCAGAGGAAGATAAAGCTGATTTCCTGGCGTCTTTAGGTGTAGAAGAAGGTGGTTTAAAGTCATTGATTCGTGCTACCTACACCCTTTTAGGCTTGCGGACATATTTCACCTGCGGCCCCAAAGAAACCCGGGCTTGGACAATTCATGCAGGAATGTCTGCACCTCAAGCCGCAGGTGTAATCCACAGTGATTTTGAGAGGGGCTTTATCCGTGCTGAAACAGTCGCTTATAAAGACTTGGTAGCTACTGGTTCGATGAATGCTGCGAAGGAAAAAGGATTGGTTCGTAGTGAAGGCAAAGAGTATGTTGTCCAGGAAGGGGATGTGATGTTATTCCGCTTTAATGTGTAGGTGTAACTAATGGGTTGCCGTTATCGATTAGATAATGGCTAACCCATACTGATACTAATCTGTACATATGACCGTAACTTTCGGTTTGGGGGAGTGGGGAATAGGAAGTTTTAAATTGCGCTTCTGACTGCAAATTGTTATGAGTTACGATCGCCATAAATAAATTGACAAAAAAATAGATGTATGCATAGTCAAATGCAAGGCGATCGCTAGATTATATAATTACCAGAGAATTTCAAGTTACCAGTAATATATACAGCTGAGTGAAATGGCCTACATTTAAGCAAAGTAGCTTCTCACAATGAAAGTACTTTCTGTAAACAGAGCAATAATTCTTTGACAGTATATGGTTTGGATAAAAAGATATTGACACCGGTGTCAGTGACTGCGCTTAGTTTCTGATCGGACATCAATCCACTGCTGACAACAATTTTGACTCCTGGGTTAATTTTTTTTAAGGTACGGATGGCAGTTAAACCATCCAGGGAGGGCAGCATAATATCGATTAATACGGCACTAATTTTATCCATATTTTTAGCGTATAGTGCGATCGCCTCAATCCCATCACCAGCAATTAGTGTCTTATAGTTGTGGGTCTCCAGTGATGATTTAGTAATCTCCTGAATAGCGGCTTCATCATCCACAACCAAAATCAACTCTCCATGTCCTGTCTGTAGTATGGAATCTTCTGGCATGAGTGTTTCCATTCCCCCTACAGCTGGCAAGTAAACTTTAAAGCTAGTGCCATTTCCAGGTTCGCTGTAGACGTTGATAAAACCTCCGTGGCTTTTAATAATCCCCAGTACGGTAGAAAGTCCTAGCCCTGTGCCTTGTCCGACATCTTTTGTAGTAAAGAATGGCTCGAAAATTCTATCTAAGATTTCCCCAGGAATGCCAGCTCCATTATCGGAGACAGTAATCACTATGTAAGGACCGACCTTAGCTTCCAGGTTCATCCGGGCATAATTTTCGTCAATAAATAGATTTTCCGCAGAGATTATCAAACTACCGCCATTAGGCATAGCATCACGGGCATTAACGCAGAGATTCATCAGTACTTGATGGAGTTGTGTACTATCTCCAGAAACCATCCATAAATCCTGTGGTATGTCAATACTAACTTCTATAGATTTGGGAAATGTTTCTTTAAGAATTTTGGCAAGTTCTACAATTAAGTGCCTGAGTTGCAAAGTGATGCGTTTTCCCTCCACTCCCCGTGCAAAGGATAGCACCTGTTTAACTAAATCAGCTCCGCGTTTAGCGTTGATTTCCAATATCTCCAGTAAATGGCGAGTCCGCTCATCTGCATCGGGAAATTTGAGTGGTAATAGTTGCGCTCCTGCCAAAATCGGCGTCAGGATATTGTTAAGGTCGTGAGCAATGCCACTAGCTAATGTGCCGATGCTTTCCAAACGTTGAGCGCGAAACAATTGGGCTTCTAAATGTTTTTTCTCAGTAATATCTGTGTCAACGCTCAAAATTGATTTGGGCTTTCCCTCTTCATCACATACCAGACTCCAACGACTGGCAACGAGGACTTCCTTGCCAGTTTTAGTCAGTTTAGTTAACTCACCCTGCCAGTTACCTTTACTAATAACTTCTAAAAGAGCCGCCTCGATTTCTGGTGAAGGTTCATCAAACAAAAGCTCACTTACACTTTTTCCCCTAGCCTCTGTAGCTAGCCAACCATAAAGTGTTTCTGCGCCTTTGTTCCAAAACAGAATGCGATTATTTAAATCTCGCACGCAAATAGCGTCTGTGGTGACATCTAGTAATGCAGCCTGTTCTTTAATTTTTTCTTGGGCTAATTTGTGTTCCCGCAATGCGGCTTGGCGTTCGGTAATATCGATGCTGGCGCAAGTCACTCCGACGACTTCTTGGGACTCATTCCGCAATGGCTCAACTGTCAAATCGTAATATCGAGTCGTTTCTTTAGTTGTAATTGATACTTCTTTTCGCGTTCCTATGCCACTGTCCAGTACCCCAAGTTTGATATTGGTGAGCCTTTGAGCATCTTCGACTGAGATGATATCCAAGTCTTTTTTGCCCAAGATTTGCTCAACCGTAAATCCATAGGAAGGATTATAAACCCAAGTGTACCGTAACTCCCCATCTTGGTTGTAGACAAAAATCGGAGAGTTTTTCAGGGCTACGCGAAATCTTTCTTCACTCTGTCGCAATGCGTTGTCTGCTCGTTGACGTTCAATTGCATAACGCATAGAACGCACCAGCAAATCCCCAGTTACTTGGCCTTTGACTAAGTAATCCTGCGCTCCTTCTTGCATTGCCCTAGTTGCCAGGGTTTCATCGTTTATACCCGTCAGCACAATAATTGGAGTCGCTTTTGCCTGTTGGTGAGCAGTCACAAAGCTTTCCAGTCCCTGACTATCTGGTAGGGAAAGGTCTAACAAAATGACATCAAAAATTTCCTTTTCTAGGTGGTTAAGTGCTTGGGAAAGCCGCTCAACTGGCATCAAATCAACTACAACTGTGTTAACTTCCTTTAAAAACTCCTGTAACAAAAATACGTCACCAGGGTTGTCTTCTACTAATAAGACTTTTATATTGTCACCTGCCATTGCCATTACTCCGGTGGCAGTTTTACGATCGCAAACCAAAAATTTTCGATTGATTTTACAATTTTAACGAATTGATCGAAGTCTACTGGCTTAGTTATGTAACAGTTTGCAGACAGATTATAGGCTTTGAGGATGTCTTCTTCGGCTTGGGAAGTCGTCAAGACGACTACAGGAATTCGCTTGAGGTTTTCATCTGCTTTAATTTCTGCTAATACTTCTCGCCCATCTTTTTTGGGGAGATTCAAATCGAGCAGCACAATATCTGGATGGGCTGCTTGGATATATTTTTCTTGTTTTCGCAAGAATGCCATTGCTTCGACACCATCTTCTACGACGTTCAGGTGAATCGAGATTTTGCTATCTTCCAACGCTATGCGTGTAAGTTGGGCATCCCCAGGATTGTCCTCTACTAACAAAACCTCAATTGGCATAATTATTTGCATGTTTACGATTGCTTAAAAGCTTTTATCTGGAATTGTGAAGTAGAAAGTCGAGCCTTGACTCGGTTTCGACTCAACCCAGATACGCCCACCGTGGCGTTCTATAATCTTCTTACAAATTGCTAGACCAATACCAGTACCTGGATACTTATCTCTGGTGTGCAAGCGTTGAAAAATTATAAAAATACGTTCAGCATACTGGGGTTCTAAACCAATACCATTATCCTCTACCCAGAAGACATATTCGTTGGGTTGAATGGGGAGTGGGGGGGATGAAGAGGACGGAGGGATGAGGAGATGCGGTGACGCGGTGAGTAATTTCTCTGTATCTCCATGTCTTCCTATGTGTGTCTCCTCTTTCTCCGTGTCCCCCTGTCCCCGCGTCCCTGTGTCCGCTTCCTCACTTCCCCTCCCCACTCCGATGTGAATTTCTGGCTGCTGATTTTGACAAAATTTGACGGCGTTAGCGATGAGGTTTTGAAATACTTGTGTCAATTGGGTAGCATCAGCCATGACTTCAGGTAAACTGTCATAGGTGATAACTGTTTTACTATCTGCGATCGCCAGTTGGAGATTTGTGATCGCCTGTTTTAAAACAGCGTTACAATCAACTCGTTTAAAGGGCTGTCCACGGGTACTGACGCGGGAGTAGTTCAATAAATCATTGATTAGTGTCTGCATCCGACGTGCCCCATCTACTGCGTAGTTGATAAACTCATCGGCATTAGTATCGAGTTGATTTCTATATCTTCGCTCCAGCAATTGTAAATAACTGGTTACCATCCGCAATGGCTCTTGTAAGTCATGGGAAGCTACATAGGCAAATTGTTCTAATTCGGCATTGGAGCGAGCGAGTTCTTGACTTTGGCGGGTTTGCTGTTCTAGTAGTTGCCCTTGAGATAAAGCAATACCAATTTGGTTAGCTAGTTGCTGTAACAACTCTGTCTCAAAGTTATTCCACTTTCGAGGTGCAGCACATTGGTGAGCTAGCAATAAGCCCCAAATGCCTTCTCTCACAAGAATTGGCACTACAAGGTTAGCCCTGACAGCAAACTGCTCCAGAAATTCTCGATGGCAAGGTTGAATATAAGCAGTTTCAATGTCTTCTATTGCACTGATTCTTCCCTGGCGATATCTTTCTAAATATTCTTCTTTAAAACAGGGGTCGATAATATTTTTTCCCAGAATTACAGGCCAATCAGGTAGTACAGCTTCTTGTACTACTGTTCCCGAACCGTCAGGCTCCAGTCGAAAAATTAAAACTCGGTCAGCTTGTAGTACTTTTTGGACTTCGATAACAGTGGTTTGAAGAATTTCATCTATTTGTAAAGATTCTCGAATTTTAAAAGTAATTTCGGAAAATAATTGCGATCGCAAATTTTGCCGCTTCAATTCCTCTTCTGTTCGCTTACGATCTGTGATATCAGTATAAGAACCGACCATTCGCACCACATCACCTAATGCGTCCCAAAGTGCCTGTCCTCGATCCAGAATCCATTTATAGCTGCCGTCTTGGCATTGGACTCGATACTCACAAACATAAAATGGTGTTTTCTTGGCAAAGTGATCCTGGAAGGTCTCAAGTACCAAATCTCGCTCATCAGGATGGATTAGTTTTGTCCAATCATCCCAACAATTGCAAACTTCGTGGTCTTCATACCCCAACATTTGCTTCCACCGAGTTGAGAAGAACACTTCATTAGTCTTGAGGTTCCAGTCCCAAATACCATCATTATTACCCTGCAATGCTAATTGCCAACGTTCTTCACTTTCTTGAAGTGCTTGTGCTGTTTGGCGTCGCTCAGTAATGTCTTGAAAATATACAGATAAGCCGTTTTTTCCTGGATAGGCGTGGACTTGAAACCAACGGTTGAGGGGTGGATAAAACTCCTCAAATTCGACGCTTGTCTGTTTTAATACTGCTTGACGATACTGCTTTTCAAATGTTGTGCCGAGAATTCTGGGAAAAACTTTCCAGATACTTTTACCTAAAAGCTGATTCTGGGGTTTTTGCAACAGCTGTTCTGCTTGACCATTGACATAGGTAAATCGCCATTTTTTATCTAAGGCAAAAAAGGCATCAGTGATACTTTCAAGAAGATCGCTGATACGGGTTCTTGCAGCTTCGGACTCGGCGCGTGCTGTTTGCTCCTGCGTCATTAGTTTCTCTGTAACTTGAGATACCTCAGTCACATGACGCCTCAACTCTAGTTGGTCAATCACTAGGCGGCTCAAAGCCACAAGCGCTTCTACTTGTTTTTGGCTCAATTCTTTGGGAACTTGGTCAATTACGCACAGAGTTCCCAACATATCCCCCTTGGAAGTGATTAGGGGTACACCTGCATAAAACCGTACATAGGGATAGCCAATTACTACCGCATTCTTCGCCAACTCTTCATCAGCTAGTGTATCAGTAACCACAACAACGTTACGCCGCTCTTGGCAAAGGTAAGATAATCCAATACTGCGCGGCATTTCTGATACATCTAAACCTACTTTTGCCTTAAACCATTGACGGTTTTCATCAATAAAATTGACTAAAGATATGGGAGTGTTACAAATAAATGCCGCTAACTGAGCGAGATTGTCGTAAGCTTCTTCAGGTTCGGTATCAAGAATTTGATACTGGCGTAGGGCTTCTAGCCTTGCCTCTTCTCTAATTGTGTCTCCAATGTTCATTAACTTTTATTAAAAAATCTCAATTATTGTATCCACTCAGCAGCGTGACTACCCCACAAATAGATTAACCTTTTTTAACATTAGTTAACTATCTGTGTGCTTCTGGTTATTCAGCGGAGTTTTGAGAAGAAGGCATAAGGCCTTTTTTTTAAAAGCTAGATTCACATTTGAGAACAGCCATGCCCAGCAGTCAACTATTCTATTTCCGCTGCAAACTTTGGCGATCGCCATAATCCCAGTGTAAACAAATTTGGGACGGATATTATTTACATCAAATCTTGTAGTAGCGTGACAAGGCTAAAGTTGTGCATTATCGGTGGTTGCCCGAATTCAAGAAACGACTGCTCGAATTCAATGAACGACTGCTCGAATTCAAGAAACGACTGCCCGAATTCAAGAAACGACTGCCCGAATTCAATGAACAACTGCCCGAATTCAACAAACGACTGCCCGAATTCAACAAACGACTGCTCGAATTCAATGAACGACTGCCCGAATTCAATGAACGACTGCCCGAATTCAACAAACGACTGCCCGAATTCAATGAACGACTGCCCGAATTCAACAGACATCTCCAGAAATTAAATATGCGTTAACCAGAACCCTTGTAGAGACGTAGCACTGCTACGTCTCTACATTCTTTCGCTCTGCTTAACCCAACCTTGTATCTTAGAAACTGTAGTCGAACGCGAGTGCGTCCCTAGGAAAGGGCAGTACAACTGCCTAATGCCCAATGGCCAATGTCTAAACCCCCAATAAAACAGCCTCTCGTACCTTGCTAATCACATCACTCAAATTAGCAGTGTTCAGACGGTAACTCAGGGGATGGGCAATTAATCGTCCTGTACTTTCATACAGAGTAGCAATTTCAATCAAACCATTTTCGCGTAAAGTCCGACCCGTGGAGACTAAATCCACGATCGCTTCTGACATGCCAGTAATTGGCCCTAATTCTACTGAACCATATAGCGGTACTATTTCCACTGGTAAATCGAGACTGTGGAAATATTCACGAGCGCAATTGACATATTTTGAAGCAACTCTACCATGAGGTGGTAAATCTAAAGGCGATCGATAAGAACTCGATGCTTTTACCGCCACCGACATGCGACAATATCCAAACTGCAAATCAACTAAGTGGGCAACTTGCGGCTGTTTTTCCCGCAGTACATCGTAACCAACAATACCCAGTTGCGCCTGACCATATTCTACATAAACAGGTACATCTTGCGCCCGCACCAATAGCCCTTTTGCAAGTCCTTTAGCATCAGGAATTTGAAGTTGGCGATTTCCTGAATCTAAAAAAGCACTAAAATCTAACCCCACAGCTTGTAGCAAGCGGATGCTATGTTTAAGAAGTTCCCCTTTTGGTAATGCAACAGTCAGCATTATTTTTCTTGGTATCCTGCGTCTTTGCGGTTCAATAACATTGAGAATATCTCTATATGCTTACCACAAGCAGCATGAGAATTTTATTAGTTGATGATGAAGTTGAACTAACTCAGCCCTTGAGTCGCTTGTTAACTCGTGAGGGTTATACTGTAGATGCCGCTTATGACGGTACAAGCGGTAGCGATCAGGCACGAGTAGGTAATTACGACCTACTAATTTTAGATTGGATGCTCCCAGGAAAAACAGGATTAGAAATTTGCCAGGAATTGCGACGCCAAGGCAAAATCACTCCTGTGCTGTTTCTCACAGCTAAAGATACTCTAGATGACCGCGTACAAGGTTTAGATGCTGGTGCAGACGACTATTTGGTGAAACCTTTTGAACTGCGGGAATTACTAGCCAGAGTCCGTGCTTTGTTGCGTCGTTCTGGTTCCCAAACCTATGAAACCACAACCGGACGCCTGACTGTAGCTGATTTAGAACTCGATTGTGAAAATCAAGTAGCCTATCGCCAAGGACGGATAATTGAACTTTCCCAAAAAGAAAGCCAATTGTTGCAATACTTTATGGAACACACCGGACAACTGTTGACTCATGCCCAGATTATGCAAACTTTGTGGCAAGAGGAAGAACAACCTAGTAGCAACGTCATAGCAGCATTAATTCGTTTGCTACGGCGTAAGATTGAGGTAGGTAAAGAAACTACGCTAATTCACACAGTTTACGGCAAAGGTTATCGTTTTGGCGCTTCTATTGTAGAGTCTGCTTAACGAAGAATGTTTAACGAAGAAGTTTTTGGATGTTGGGCAGTCTTTAGAGGATGTCTGAAAACTTTTTGGTGTTGTATTCGAGACTTGTAGATCCCCCTAAATCCCCCTTAAAAAGGGGGACTTTGATTCCAATTCCCCCCTTTTTAAGGGGGGCTAGGGGGGATCAAGCGAAATATTTAATACTTCTCAGACATCCTCTTAGTGTTTGCTGATACTAAGTTGCAGTTAAACGCGCATCTAACACAGAACATCTTTTCCTGTTGCTGTTGATTGTTGACCGATGACAGTAGGACATAAACTAATCCTAAAACCCTGACATCAACTGATTTTCAAGCCTGTTGCCTATTGCCTGTTACCTGCCATATTCAAAATTCCTCAATATTATGTTCAAATATTCTAAATATTTTCAAAAACGCTAAATATTGACTATACCTGCTCTAGCGTATTGTCATATCTAAAATAAATAGAAGATTTTATATCTACCTTGAGAAACAAAAATGCAATTTTCAATTATGTCTCAAGATTTATGAAATCCTGACAAACAATGCCTATAGTTGGGTCTTAGGTGGTGAAACACCTGATTTTGTAAGTGAGGCCAATAATCATGTCATATCAAATAATTGCATCAGAGTTGCTACTCGATTTATCTGATGAGCAACAACAGCTTCTAGCTGGAGGCGTTGACTCAGAGAATAGTCGCAGCATCTACGGTCAAAACCAGGGATTTATACAAGGAACAACTAGTTCCGGCCCTCAAGGCAGCACTTCTAATTCCCTAGCAAGTAAGAGTAAGTTAATTACTGGAGCACAAGATACTCTAAGCTTGGGAGGAGAAGGTTTCCCTCGTCTTTTGAGACGCTTTGCTAAGTAACTCGTACAATCATCTGTTAAACTAGAGCGTTTCAGATAAAGCAGCTAATTGCGAGTAGTGACTGTCAAAAAGTTAAGAGTCAAGAACAAATCAATGTTTCCATCAAACTCATTGTTTGTTTCTACTCCTTTCTACTACCAAAATCTGCAATTTTAAACTGAATAGTTGATATTGTAGGTGTCAGCCTACTCCAATTTTTGTAAGGCATTGCTAACTCCGCTATCGTAATAGTGGTAAGCAATATAGGCGCTCAAGTTTCTTAGTTCTTAAGCACTGGAATCAGTTGCTGATTCCAGAGCTTTCCTCCAACTTTCGCATTTGCATAACCTAGTCATCTGGCTAAATACTTTTGGTAAAACTCCACTAACAACTTAGCCTCTAGAATATTTTATATTGAGAGGTAAGTGCAACAATTATTTGCCATCCCTCTACTGTCCACAAAAATAAGATCAGGAACACTTCACAACATTCTTTAAGCTCGAGCTAAATTATTCTGGCCAGCATCACAACTTTAATTTTTGGATCGCTCTTAAACGGTGGAATAAGAATTCCAATCTTCTTAACTCGCTCATTCACCACTATCAAAACCTTAGGTTAAGTCAGCGCTCTTATCAAAATTCGCTATTACACCAAGATGCTTCACATATCTCAAAATAATTTAGGGATAAACTGATGAGTGAGAATTTTCAAGGACTCAAAAGTTAAGGATGAATTTTTGCATCTTTCCCTAAGTTAAAATCTTCAATCTGATAGCTGGAACGCTCAAAAATTCCAAAGCTTTTGTGTAATCTTTATTTTTGTACAAATTAAGACTTTGGCTGAGTGCTTCTGGTAAAGCTAACTCTGCAAACAACGAAATTTATGAAATTTTGTTTTGCAGATAAAAGGGGGACAGAAGAGTTTTATGACTCGCTCAATGTAAGTGAGGACTTTGAGAGAGTTTGAGCGTTCTTCTTGATTTTATCAACGCGTTGTCAGCGTCAAAAATATGAAAAAGGTGATTCTGGCGCATCGCCGTGGCCTTTTTCTTCCCCCTTAATTGATTATAAACAATTATGGAAAATCATGTTGTCTACTATGGATAATATCTGTTACATTTTGCATCTTTTGTAAAAGTTTGTATTCACCACTTGAGTGCTTGAAATTGAGGGATAAATCCTTCACTAAGAATGTTGCACAATTAATTAAACAGACTCTAGTGGTTCGTCAAAGTAATTTGAACGGGTAATGAGTTGGCAAACTTTTAAGTATCCATTAATACAAGAGGTGTAATGTCGTGAACTTCTCACGCCCCGAAGAAAACTATTCTTGGAATAGGTTGAATGAACCATTACCAGAGCAACTCCATTTAGTTGAAGCTAACGAGTTTCTCCCTCGTATCGGCAAATGGACTACTATTGGTGCGGGAGTTCTGCTAACTACTTTTGTAGTAGGGGTGACTTTAACATCTGTTTTAAATTACAACGTGACGGTCAAAGTTCCTGCAACTATACGACCGGTGGGAGAACTACGGGTTGTTCAGTCTGCTATGACTGGAAGCGTTCAAAACATTAATGTTCAGGAAAATCAAGTGGTGACTCAGGGGCAAAGTATTGCTCAGATTGATGATTCCCGCCTCCAAACTCAAAAGAGTCAGTTAGAAAGTGGTATTAAGCAAAGTCAATTACAACTAATTCAAATTGATGCTCAACTGCGTGAAATTGAGATTCAGATTGCGGCCCAGACAAGTTTAAATAACCGCTCGATTATAGCTGCACAAGCCCAATTAGATGGTACACAACGCAACTATGAAGATCTGCAAACTGTAGCTACAGCTGAAATGGCGCAAGCACGAGTAGCCTTGACTTTAGCCAAGGCCCAACAAGAGCGATCGCAACAAGAAAAACTCTCCACAGCGGCTTTAGAAGAAGCCGAAACCGCTTTGACTTTAGCCAAAGTTCAACGCGATCGATTACAACGAGAAAAAGTTTTAACGGCAACTGTACAAGAAGCACAAGCGGCTTTGACTTTAGCCAAGGTGCAACGCGATCGCTTGCAGCCAATAGTAGCATCAGGGGCTGTTTCTCAAAATCTATTTGAGGAAAAAGAACAAGCAATTATATCTGCCGAGGCGAAACTAGAACAAGCTAAAGCTAATGCTAAAACTCTCCAGGAGGAAAAAGAACAAGCGGTTAAATCCGCTCAAGCGAAGCTAGAACAAGCCAAAGACAACGCCAAAAATCTCCAGGAACAAAAACAACAAGCCCTGAAGATCGCCGAAACAAACTTAGAAAAAGCTAAAACCGCCATTAATCCTACTAATGCTGCTGTAACCGTTGCATCTGAAAAGATTAAGCAGGAACAGTCCAGAGGTGAGGCTACCTTAGCTGCTTTGAAAAAAGAACGAGAAACTCTACTCCAGCAGCGCCTTGAACTTCAAAAGGAAATCGATCGCACCACTAAAGAACTGCAACAGATCAAAACCGACCTCAATCAAAGTATAGTGCGATCGCCAATCAGCGGAACACTGCTGCAATTGAATCTTCGCAACCCAGGACAAGTAGTGCAACCAAGCGAAGCTATTGCTCAGATTGCTCCTCTGAATGCACCTTTATTAATTAAAGCTCGTGTGCCTGCTCAAGATATTGACAAGGTAAAACCAGGACAACAAGTCAAAATGCAGGTTTCTGCTTGTCCCTATCCAGACTATGGTACCCTCAACGGCAACGTCAAAACAATTGCCCCAGATGCCGTACCAATTGTTAAAAAGAATGAAAATCCAAGTGTCGCCCAAGTAGTTGCCTACGAAGTAACAATTGAACCACAAACTCCATATGTCGGTAGAGGCGATCGCCAATGTTATCTCAAATCTGGCATGGAAGGTAGATCTGATATTATTTCCCGCCAAGAAAGTGTACTTCAATTTATTCTCAGAAAAGCCAGATTTATCACGGAATTTTGAATTCAGAATTCAGAATTAATAAGAGTTTGAGGGCGAATCTTAATCAATTGAATAAAAATAATAGGCTGTATCAGTGTTGATTTTTCAATCATTCTAACTCCTAACTCTTGTAAAGACGCCATGAATTGCGTCTCTACTCCTAACTCCTGAATTCTCTTGTAATTACGAATTATTAAAGGTTGACATGTTTAATCTGTTCAAACTTGATAAAAATTACGAGTGTGTTTTACAGTTGAGTGAAGAAGACTGTGGGGCAGCTTGTCTGGCTTCAATTTGTAAACATTATGGACGTTTTTTAAGCATCAATCGTAGTCGAGATGCAGTTGGGACTGGACAGTTAGGAACAACTTTACTGGGTTTAAAACGTGGGTCTGAGGCTCTAGGTTTTAATGCCAGGGCGGTTAAAGCTGCGCCTGCGATCGTAGACAGAATTAAAGAAATACAACTACCAGCAATTATCCATTGGCAGGGTCACCACTGGGTTGTTTTATACGACCAGCGGGGGAAGAATTATGCGATCGCTGATCCAGGAGTGGGTATCCGTTATGTCAACCGAGAAGAGTTGACAACAGCTTGGAATGGGGTAATGTTATTAGTCGAACCAGACCCAGAGCGCTTTTTTCAGCAGCCCCAAGAAGAAGCAAAAGGTGGTTTAGTACGCTTTTTTCATCGCATATTACCTTATCGTGGGTTGTTGACTCAGGTTTTAGTACTCAATATTGTCCTGGGTCTACTGGCTTTAGGTACTCCGGTTTTAATCCAACTACTCACAGATGATGTCCTTGTACGCGGGGATACTCAGTTACTTAGTGTTGTCGTCTGTGCCGTTGTAGTCATGAGCTTGTTCAGCAGTTGTCTGCAAGTATTACAAAGCACCATGATTGCTCATTTTGGTCAACGACTGCAATTAGGCTTAGTTTTGGAGTTTGCCCGAAAAATTCTTCAGTTACCCTTAAATTACTACGAAGCCCGCCGCAGCGGTGAAATCAGTAGCCGACTCAGAGATATCAATGAAATAAACCAGCTGGTATCGCAGATTGTGGTTCTTTTACCCAGCCAGTTTTTTATTGCAGTCATCTCTTTCTGCTTGATGCTGTTTTATAGCTGGAAACTGACATTAGCAGTCATCTTGTTTGCAGCGTTAATGACCTTATCCACCCTACCTTTTTTACCTATCCTTCAACAAAAGACGCGCAGTTTGTTGGTTTTGGGAGCGGAAAATCAAGGCGTTTTGGTAGAAACTTTTAAGGGAGCGCAGGTAATCAAAACCACAAATGCTGCACCGCAATTTTGGGATGAATTCCAAAGCCGTTTTGGTCGCCTTGCAAATTTGAATTTCAGCACCATTCAAATCGGGATTATTAACGGTACAATTGCTAGACTTTTAGCTACTCTCGGCGGTGTAATTTTACTTGGGCTAGGAAGTATTTTGGTAATTCAAGGAGAGTTGAGCATCGGTCAAATGCTGGCTTTTAACGCCCTACAAGTAAATGTTCTAAATTTAATTGACTCTTTAATTAACTTCGTGGATGAATACTTTCGTTCTCAAACAGCGGTCTCTCGCCTGCTGGAAGTCATCGATGCTACACCAGAAGTAGTTGGAGGTAGTCAAAAGCCAGTTGCCCAAATCTGTGCAGATGCAGATATTCGTTGTTCTCATCTCCAATTTCACCATGCTGGCAGAGTTGATTTATTAGAGGATTTTTCTCTCAAGCTTCCTGGGGGGAAAGTAATTGCTTTGATTGGTAAGTCAGGCTGTGGTAAGAGTACTCTAGCGAAAGTGATGGCAGGCTTATATCAGCCAAACTCTGGCAATATTCGCATTGGCTTCTATAACATTCAAGACCTTTCCTTGGATTGTTTGCGGCAACAAGTCGTTTATGTGCCCCAAGAGCCTCATTTCTGGAGTCGATCGATTTTGGAAAACTTCCGCTTAGGAACGCCTTACATTTCCTTTGAGGAAATTGTCAAAGCTTGCCAGATTGCAGATGCAGACGAGTTTATCAGTCAACTTCCAAGTCAGTATCAAACTGTTTTGGGCGAATTTGGGGCGAATCTTTCTGGTGGACAAAGACAACGATTAGCGATCGCTAGAGGCATTCTTACTAATCCACCTGTACTCATTTTAGATGAAGCAACCGCCGGACTCGATCCAGTCAGCGAATCTCACGTACTAGACCGACTCTTGGAATACCGACAAGGCAAAACTACAATTTTGATCACCCATCGTCCCAGCGTAGTTAATCGAGCCGACTGGATTGTACTACTAGATAAAGGTCAAGTGCAAATACAAGGCACTCCCGAGACTTTTCTCTCTCAGCAAGGAGAGCATTTAAAGTTTTTATCACTGTAAAAAATAGATTCTACGTGAGCAAATAAAACTATGTCTGAAAATATCAAATTCGACAATTCTGAATGGTTCAGAGATTTATCCGAAGAAAAGCAGGAAACCCTAGCTGCTGGGCAGATTATAAATATGCCAGGTGCAGGTAATTTTTTACTCCAGCAAAATAACACTATAACTACAGCAAACAACACATTACAACTAGCAAATGGTGATGTTTCTTCACAACAGACTAAATATATTTCATCACAATTTACCCTAGCATCTTCTATAACCTTTGGGATAGCCAATTTTAGTTTACTGGGTAATCTCATCAATAATCCAATCTTAGATATCCTCAATAAAATATTTACAAAAAATTAAATGATTTTATACATTTTTAAGGGAGGTAATTAATCATGTTGAATCAACTTATCCAATCTAATTTATTTGTGGATTTATCCACAGAATAATAACAGCTTTTATCTAGAGGACATACTTACAATAAGGTGCGTTAGCCTACGGCATAACACACCCTAAGTAAGTCGGCGGGGAAATTTATAACTATGTAACGAAAAGTTAACCGTAGAG
>NZ_CAWUDO010000107.1:0-23986 GCF_963920935.1 Nostoc sp. CCY 9925
ACATTTTATCAGTTTTACGCTCCGGTTTTTTCTGAGTTTGTGAGAAATCCGGGCTTAGGCGTTGGTTCTTTCCACTGGGTGTATGACCATTTACAGGAAGTTCCAGAAAAACTCGCTGAACGCGTTATAGCTGGCAATGGCAACGGTGGTAACGGCAACGGTAAGTAATTTTAGATTTTGGATTTTAGATGAATCTAAAATTAACCCTAGCCCGAAACTAAAAGTTTCGGGCTAGCAACTTAAAGCCAACCGTGGATTGCATATTTTTCGGAATTTCCAAGTTGAGCAACTCAAGCTAAAATTATTGATTATTGTTTAATCTTAGTTGACTAATTTGTAGTTTCATTTCATCAATTTCTTTTTCAAACTCACTTTGGGTTAATAAACGCCCTTCTATATAACAAGTTTGACTATTATCCCAATATATACGGCATTTTGATATCTCTGCAACAGATCTTATATTTCTTATACGTTGGTTTAAATCATCTATTTCATTTCGTATTTCAATTTTATTTTGTTTTGATAATTCTGATTCAATCTCAGCTTTATTTGGTTTTAAAAAAGATATAAAAATATTTAAATTATTAGCAATAATACTAAAGCAAACTATACTAGCAGACAACAAGATTAAAGCTAATTTTGCTTTTAATAAAAATTTGCTTTGTTTGGCAATTATTAACGCTTTATTTAAGGTATTGATAGGTGGAATAGTTACTTTAGTTTTGAATATTAAAATACCTGTAGATGGATCAGCATCAATATCGTCTCTGATTTGCTCACTCTTAAGTAATCTATTACACTCAGAGTTTGATATTCCAAGTTTCTCTGCTATTTCTAAAGCAGACAATCCATTAGGATAATTGCATAATAAGGTATGCAAAGCTTCTCGATATGGTTGGTTTGGATGATTAAATCTCCAGAATTTCAGCATAAAAGTCCAATTAATTGAAATTTAAGTCAGGAAGTGGAGCCACACCTGATTTTTTATTGACAATATTATCAAATATTTGTTGTGTCAACTTACCTGTATCCTGTGCTTCTGATGGTTTTACCTGTTCTTCAACAAGAACTTCTGTGCTGATACGCAATTCCTCAAATTCATTTTGCTCTTGAGGAGAAATTATACCTTTTAATTCCTGTTTGTGTTCTAATTTCCATATATTTTGTTCTAATTCCGAAATTTTTAAATTAGATTTATTGATTTTATTTTTCAGTACATTTAAGCTTTGTTGCAAAATAGCAGCCCGTTCTAATAAATTGCAAAGTTCAAAATTAGTCTGACAACTCTTTAATAATTCTTCATGTGTTGTTATGCCTAAGTTTGGTAACTCAAACTCTAATTTTTTATAATAATCATCATATTCATTCTTGTCATCATCATACTGTTTTTGAAGCTTGTCGCTTCTATATTCTTTCAGTTGTTTAACAACTGTCTTCCCTTCATCAATTTTGTTATTAATGCATATTTCATCACATTGACTACCACAGCTACTAATTGCGAAACTTATCAATATAATAGATATTAATAGTAAAGGATTATTAAAAGAAAATCGTGACTTCAAAGATTCTCTTAAACACTGACGAAAAAATTGCTTATGCATAAACAAAGCATTTATGTACAAGTATCAAGTAATAGGTTAGATAATATCATATATTTTACTGACAAGGATAAGTTAAAAAAAAATTAAATGTAGGCTGCGTTACGCCGTAGGTTAAAGCATTCTATTGACGAATGTCACTTACTAAAAGTTTCGGGCTAGTAAAACTCTAGCGTTCATAGAGGTCTTCACGCTGCCAATTCCGACTAGAAGGTGTTGACGTAACAATTGGTGGTAAAGGTAATACTAAATATGTGATGAAGGTAAAATACAAGTACAATTAGGTGAGAATAATGGTAACACTGCAATTACAACAATTAAGTGTACCGCCGGGACATAGAGTAATACTCCACGATATTAGCTGGCAAGAATTTGAGGCGATTTTAGAAGAACTTGGCGACCATCGAGCCACTCGATTGGCTTATAGCCAGGGAACTTTGGAGATGAGAATGCCGTTACCAAAACACGAAAAAGCCAAAGTAATCATTGGCGATTTGGTAAAAATTCTGCTGGAGGAGTTAGAAATTGATTGTGAGACATTTGGCTCAACTACTTTCAAGCGTAATGATATGCTTGTTGGTGTAGAACCTGATGATTCTTTCTACATTCAAAATCATACTCGGATGATTGGTAAAGAACGAATAGACTTAAAAGTTGACCCGCCACCCGACCTTGCAATTGAAGTTGATGTTACTTCCAAAACTCAATTGGATGCTTATGAAGGGCTAGGAGTTCCTGAACTTTGGCGATATGAAAATGGAAAGTTGCAAATTAATATTCTTCAGTACGGCAAATATATTGAATCTGAAATTAGTCCTACTTTTCCCAACTTGCCTATTGTTGAGGCAATTCCCGGTTTTGTCGAACAGAGCCAAACTTTAGGTAGAAGTCCAACACTCAGAGCATTTAGGCAGTGGGTAAGAGAGAAAATTGAAATTTGACAATATCTCTTCTATCGGGAAAGTACGGTTTCACTTATAATTTGCACATATAAAAATAAATTAACCACGTTACTAATATGATGGCATAGCAGATTAGGATCTAATAATACAAAGTCAACAATTTGGAGGTAAAACATTGGTGCAAATATCACAGTCACTCATAGGAGCACGACTTAATAACAAGCAAAGCACAATTAAAATAGGCTCTACCGACTTAGCTAATACTACTCCAGCAATTTCCTTAATATCTTTAGATTTTCCAACTGGTAAAAATGAATTTATTAATCAAATTCGACCTAAAACCGTTAATGAAATTCTTCCTACAACTGTAGATAACACCGATACAAAAACTGAGATTGCCAATCTATCTGTATATACTCAACCGACTGAGCGACTAACTAGTTTAACGACTCTATCTGATGACACATTAGTTTTTGTAACCACAGTATCAACGCAGAAGGGTCATCATAGTAATCTACTGTTTTTTGATGGTAAATCTTCTAAATCTAAAAAAATATCAGGATTTAAAAAATGCAATTGTACTATTGAAAATCTGCTAGCGATCGCAGGCGACAAACTCATTGGTGTAGTTAGTCTAGCTGGAGGTATTCCTCCTTTTGAGCTAGTAGAAATTGACCTGAAAAATGGAAAAGTCACTTTTGATTCTGATTTAGGTTTGCCACAACTGCCACCAAATATCCGGCTCAGTAATCTTGCTTTAGGGCCTGATGGAAAAATTTATGCAACAACTCTCGGCATGGAAGGTGTTACAAGATTGGTGCAACTAGATCTGGATAACAAATCTATGGTTACTGGGAAAGGAAAGATCGTCAGCTTGTCACCATTGACTTTTGACAAAAAGCTTTTACAAGCAGACTTGCTCAGCTTGACCTTTTCTTCGTCAGGCGAAGTGTATGCACTTGCTAATCCCGAATATGAAGAAAGTAATTCTCTTTTTTCGGTAGATATGCACGCTGGAAAGATGACTCTGCTGTCAAAAGCAGCAGTAGATAAGATTACCTTTTCTAGTAAAAAAGACAAGTAGTAATATTTGCAAGCGAATCTAAGTCATAGTTTTAGCAAAATGTAATGCTGTTTCCACCCCATCCAAAATGCTGCAATTCCAATGATTATCGAAAACATCACTAGCTTTTGAAAATACAGATTTAATTGCTAGGTGTCAAATGAAATTTAGCATCAGCGATGCCTGCGGCAGTAAACTACGCAACACAAAAAAATCTGTAGAAACGTAATGTTTAACGTTTCTACACTATTAATCATCTTTTAGATGAATTAATTATTCAAAATCATAGCTTGCTGTCCTTGAGCGGAAGTTGCGTAACCTAAAAATGCTTGAACTCCAAGATTAGGAGGATTTTTATAAACATAAAATAGCTGCCGTTGGTAGGGATAAGCACTTGCATCTGGCGTCAACCCATCAATTGGAATAAATCGTACTGTTTGTTGATTAGCGACCTGAGCAAAAGTAGCATAGCCGATACCATCAGTTCCTAAAGCTTGGAGTAGCGGAGTTGTAGCGTCACGTTGCAATGTTGTGATGTTTGGTGTTGTGCCAAAATTAGCTCCTTTTAGCACCATTTCTTTAAATGCTTGATGAGTTCCACTAATTGCTGGTCGATTAATAACTCGGATAGTTCCATTATTGCCACCTACGGCTGACCAGTTGTTAATTTTGCCCTGAAAAATATCTGCTGCTTGGACGCTGGTTAATCCTTGATTGAAAGGATTTGCTTTGCCAACCACAAGAGCGATCGCATCTGTTGTCACAGGTAACGCCACCAATCCCTGACTCTGTTCTTGTGCAGTCAGAGGGCGAGATACCGCTGCAATATCCGTTCTACCTGCTAACAAATCCGCGATCCCATTTTGAGAACCGTTGGCATTAGTAACAACATTTGTACCCGGAAACTGACTTTCAAAAGTTCTTTTGAGATTTTGGTTAATTGTCACCATGCTAGTAGAACCATCTATTCTCACGGTAGTACCGCTTGGTAATGAATTTGAGGGTGAGAAACTTGGAATAGATGTATTGAAAGGAGAAGAAAAAGTGGGTGTTGGTTCGCGCTTGAAAAAGTACCAATAGCTACTACCGATTAAAGCGAAAAAAATTAAGATAAAAACAATTGGAGGGGGAGCATTTTTTTGACTCATAAATTTTTATTCTGGTAGTTTTTCATTATTCGATTCAGCTAACATCTGCAAACGTCGATAAACTTCGTCATCTAGAGTCATACGTTCGATTTCAGCCTGAAGTTTTTCAGCTGGGTTTTCAGACATTTCAGCTAAAGCGCCTGTTTTTAAATTCCGCCGCTCAACTGCACTTTTAGCTTTTTCAAAATCATTTTTAGCCGAACCAATGTCAAATTCATTATTGACTTTGGCAATCATCGTTAGTGCTTCGTTCACCTCTGACATATCTTTCATATTTTGCATATCAGCTTTGTAGGTTTCTAGCTTCATGCGCTCTCGATTTAGCTTATCTTTGGAAGCATTGATAGCTGTTTGAGCTTGGTTCACCATCTCTTCCAATTTGGGCAAAATTTGCTCTGTCTGAATTGCTTTAGTCATAGCTATCCGCGCCGCTTCTTGATTACCGCTGCGCTGAGCAATATTAGCTTGCTGCTCCAAAGTCCGTAATTCTTTGATTTTTGTCTCGTATTTGTTTTTAGCTGTTTTGTAAGAACTTTCTTGAATAGCAACAGCTTCAGCCAGCTTTTGCACCGATTCCTGCATTGATTGGAGTGATTCTTCAGCTATCGCCACAGCCACCTTACCACCAGATTCTATCGGCATTCCCCATAACCAATTCCAAGTACCGACTATGCTTCGTCCTGCTTTTTCACCCATTAACCAGTACATAACTTTTTTCATATAGCATACCTATTTCACTCAGAGTGGTTTTGATTGAGATACAGCAAGTTTGATGATTGCCACTCTTATTAGATTCACAGGCAGTATTTTTATTTTTATGAAATGATTTACTCAAATCCCCAACTTCCTTAATGAATTGAGGTTCTTGTTGTTGACGATAAAATCAAGGCAATCCTTGAGCTAAAAGACTTTTGGGTTTTGGCTGGACTGGGTGCAATAGGATTATAAATTTTTCTCTAGCAACGTAATAAAAACTTATTGATATTTATAAGAACCACAAGTAATAAGTGAATTAAAAATCAGGTAAACTCAAGCAGCAAAAGCTTTTTTGTCTTTCGGGTAAATAATTAATGGCCCCATAGCAGCTTGGGAGAAAATCTTTGTGGATGAACAACTTAGAAAACTGATTGATGAGGTATGCTGCTACCCAGACCGGAGTTTAGAGAGGCAGAAAGCACTAAATAGACTGCTTGTGCTGATTCAACAACTCCCTGGTATTTATAAGTCTGGACATCAAGACTATTTAGAAGCATTAAATCTAACTTGGGAATGGGTCAGCCGGAAGATTTGTGGATTTGAAGCGCGATCGCCTTCGCTGCAACAAAGCTTAGTAATCTGGATTAATGGCTATCTCAAGTGGCGGATTAAAGATTTATATATACCGGACAGTAATTATACTATCAGTTTAGACAGACGCACACGTAACGATGAGGGCGACGAAACAACCCTGTTAAATATCTTGCCAGATCGTCAGTCACAAAGTATCACCTTAGATTTGCTGGATATCAAAATTGCCCAAATCCAAGAAAATCAACGTCAGTCGCTGGGAAAACGCATCAGACAATATATTGAGCAAGACGAAGAAGGTAAATTAACAGCTAGTTGTCTGCGAAAAAAGCCAGAATGTCATTGTCAATTATTAGCTACGCGCTTACTTCTAGAAAATCCACCTCATAAAATCTCTGATATAGCTAGAGAGTTAAATATAAGCAATCAAACTCTTTACTCTCACTGGAAGAAAAATTGTCTTCCCCTGTTAAGAGAAATTGGCATGAATTTCGGATATGACTAATGACTAACACACAACCACATGTTTTAAGCGTCCCTCTCCCCCAAAATGCCCACCGATGGGCTGAGGAATTTGCTGCCCAGCAAGATAACCCCCAAAAGGGCAAACAAGTTTATCTCAATACTCTGGCTGTTTATGCCGTTCACAGTTATCTCAAATGGCTAAACATTGAAACGGCGCTAAATCAAAGCGATAGTTGGCATCGCGGTTTAAGGGCGATTTTTGATGTTGCTGATTTAGTGTTGCCTGGTGTTGGCAAGCTTGAATGTCGTCCGATGTTACCAGGTGAGGTTGCTATCGTCTTGCCTGCAAGCATGACACAAGACCGCATTGGTTATGTAGCAGTTGAGTTTAGTCAGCAATTAGATTATGTAGAACTACTGGGATTTATTCCAGCAGTGGCGATGACTGAATCACCACAAATACTGGAAATAGAACAATTGCAATCTTTTGATGCTCTTTTCGAGATTATACACAGACCAACACTATTGGTAAATTTGCGTCAATGGGTCACGGGAATCTTCCAGCCGGATTGGCAATCACCAGAGTTAGTGTTTGCAAGTAATTTCAGAAGCAGTAGCACCATAACTCGTCCTTCAACGAACTCCATCAGTCGGGCGAAAGTGTTTGACTTAGGCAGACAAGTGCTGTTGTTAGTGCAGTTAACTCCCACCAAGAGTGAAGTTTTCGACATTCGCCTGCGGGTTTATCCAGGTGATGATGCTATTCATCTACCGGCAAATTTACAACTGATAGTCCTTGATGCCGCGGAAAACACTAGCATGGAAGCCCAAGCAAGAAGCGCAGATGATTGGATGCAACTAGAGTTTAGCTGCGAACACGAGGAAAAATTCAGTGTCAAGATAGTGCTAGGGGAAACAAGTCTGATAGAAAAGTTTGTTGTTTAAAACAAACAAAAGGAGACAGCAATGGCGATCGTCAAGTTGAAACTCAGACGCAGCTCGCAAGATGGATTTCTGGTCATTCTGACGGTAAAGAACTTGGATGAAGAAACAGAAGGGTTTCTGCCTCCCTTACCACCAAACTTAGAATCATCCTTTAATGAATGGCAGTCAGCCTATCGCCAAATCGAGGCTGTGCGTTCTTGTGTTTCTCCTGCACCAGGGTTACGTCTGACACCGAAAAATGTCACAATTCATTCCCATGCAGAACAAACTGCCGCAGTCAAAGACCAGCTAAATCAATGGCTGAATACTTACGATTATAAGTGGCTACCAATCCGGGATAGATTAATAGCGATCGCTCAGCAATTGCATCAATTAAATGAAGAAATTCGCGTCATCATTGATGCCAAAGATATCGATTTACGTCGCCTTCCTTGGCAAGAATGGAATTTATTTGAAGAACACTATCCTAATGCCGAAATTGCCCTCAGTGCGCCCAAAAACAAAAATAAGCACACCGATAAATTAGTTCCTCAAAGCCAACATATCAGAATTTTAGTTGCTGTTGGTCGGAGCGATGGCATTAATACCAAAGATGACTTAAAGCTAATTCAGGATTTAGAAAAAAATGGCGTAGAAGTACTCTGTTTAATGCAACCTAGCCGTAAAGATTTGTGTGAAGCGCTTTGGGATGAACAAGGCTATCATATTTTTGTGTTTACAGGGCACAGTGGCAGTCAAGAAGATGGACAGATAGGTTGGATTGAACTCAATGACAAAGATAGCTTGAGTATTGAAGATTTTAAGGAGGCTTTAAAGCAAGCTATTGATAAAGGATTACAGTTAGCAATTTTTAATTCCTGCGATGGGTTGGGATTAGCTAACCAACTTGCACAAGTACATTTACCTCAAGTTATTGTGATGCGGGAACCAGTGCCAGACCCGGTAGCAATAGATTTTTTAAGGTACTTTTTCAAAGAATTTACTCATAATAATAAATCTCTATTTACTTCTGTTAAAAAAGCACGCAAACGCCTAGAACATTTTAAGTCAGATTACCCTGGTGCAATTTGGTTACCAACAATTTGTATTCAAGCTAATGTTGAACCGTTGACTTGGGAAGGATTGCGCGAAAGTTCTCCGCCAAAGCCGACTTTAATCAAACCAGAGAATTCAACTCATCAACCAAAGAAAAACATCAAACCGTGGTTATTAATTGGTTTACTTGGTGTGGTTGTGAGTGGTGGTGTATTATATTTTGTTTCTGGCAAAAAACCCGACTCTGATTTTAGTTCGATCGCTGCTCCCGAAGGAACATGGTTTTATGGTGGTAGCACATCTTGGGCAGCAATTCGGAGATATATAGATCCTGAAATCAAAAGAGCTTATCCGAAATTTGAGTTACGCTATACCGATGCGATCAATGCTACGCCAGGTTCGGGTACGGGAATTCGGATGTTGTTGGAAGGACAACTTACCTTTTCCCAATCCTCCCGCCCGATCGCAGACAGAGAATATCAACAAGCTCAACAACGGGGATTTAGCCTTAAACAAATTCCAGTAGCTTTAGAAGGATTAGCGATCGCTGTTCACCCCGATCTACAAATTCCGGGGCTAACCCTAACGCAAATCAAAGATATTTACACTGGTCAAATAACTAACTGGAAACAGATTGGCGGCCCTGACCTCAAAATTACTGCTTACTCCCGTCACTTTGAAGATGGAGGCACTGTAGAGTTCTTTGCTAACAACATTCTCAGCGGAGAAAAAATCGGGAGTAACGTAGTATACGTTTACAATACAACAGATGGTCTGAGAAAATTAGCAAGCGATCGTGGTGGCATTTACTACGCTTCGGCACCAGAAGTCGTCCCCCAATGCAAGATTAAGCCAATACCAATCGCTAGACAAGGAAAGAGTTTTATCGCTCCTTACATAAAACCTTTGATTAAAGCCGAGGAATGTCCGAATCAGCGCAACAAGTTAAACATCGATGCTTTCAAAACAGGTCAGTATCCAATTACGCGCCAAATGTTTGTCATAGTTAAACAGAATAATGGCAATTTAGAACAACAAGCGGGCGAGGCATACGCCAAGATGCTGCTCACAAATCAGGGACAAAAACTCATGAATGAAGCCGGCTTTGTACGTATCCGTTAAATTTTAAGCATTGTGTGGACTTGGACTACTAAAAAATAAATTAAACTTCGTTCAAGTTGAGAACTGAAGTTTTTCAAAAAGATGACTCTATAATTTGGTAATAAAATCCGATTCTCAAAAAATATACAAATTTGAAAAAAGAATGCGACAAATAGACAACTTTTGCTCGGCTACCTATTAGTTTCATAAAAGCTTTTGGGAATTATGTGATTAAGTATATCCTTCTTAATCAGACAAAAAAACTCATGGGCTTTATAGTCTCTCTTCTAACTAACCTGATTGCAATTCTCGTTTATCTCAATACAGGTAGAATATCTGGGGAAAGGTCGCGTTTAGCAATACGCACAATTACGATATTGATTGGCAGTATTGCAGTACTAAATTGTATTTCTAGATTTTTGGTAATTGTTCCACCAGGCAATGTTGGTGTCGTTAACTTGTTTGGTGAGGTTTCCGAAACTACTCTTAATCCTGGTGTTCACTTGCTTAACCCCTTTAGCAAAGTGCTGAATTTTTCTACTCGTCTGAAGGATGTAAAGGAAAACGTAGATACAACATCCCAAGAAGGTTTGAGCCTAAATCTTGATGTCAGCCTTCAGTACAAGCTCGATCCGCAGAAGGCAGCTACAGTATACAAAACAATTGGAACTGACGAAACACAACTGGTGATTTCTAGATTCCGCTCTACTGTCCGTGCCATCACTGCAAACTACCCAGCTAGTGCTATTTACTCTAGCAAACGTCAAGAAATCGCCCAAAAAATTGACCAACAACTCACCCAGGAGATACCCGCTTTAGGTTTCATAGTTGAGGAAGCTCTTTTACGCAACATTAAAATGCCCGATACTCTACAAGCAGCAATTCAAAACAAACTCAACGCAGAGCAAGAAAACCAACAGATGAAATTTGTTTTAGAAAAAGAGCGCCAAGAGGCAGAACGGAAGCGTATTGAAGCGCAAGGCATAGCTGATTCCCAAAAAATTATCTCTGGTGGACTTACCAATCAAGTGCTACAACTACGAGCGATTGAAGCCACAGAAAAACTAGCTCAATCTGATAATTCTAAAATTGTAATTCTCGGTTCTGGAAAAGGCGCAGTACCTATTATGATCCAACCAGAAACAGAAATCTCAAAGCCGTAGAATTTATTTTGTATTGAAGTCTTAATTTTTTTATCTTCACTTAACGTAAACCTTGCTGTTGCAATAATTCATTTGCCCAAACTGCATCAGCTTCAAAAAGGGGCGGAATTGGTTTGGAAGTATAATCTATAGCCAAATCAAATCCGGCGCGATCGTATACGCCGTGTATCAATGCTTGTAAATCTACTAATGGTTCTGTATCACCCCGACGTAGAGGTAACAAAAAAGTTGGAATCTGCTCTTGTAGCCCAAAGGGATATAATTCTGCTCTGGGGCGAAATTCGCTACGACTTACCAAAATCCGATAATCTGACTTAATTTGATTACCCAAGATTGGCATTGGTTCGCCACCACGCAATAAATCTATTTCAATTAGATGAGTTAAGCTACCTAATACTTGCTGGCGCTTGCTTTCGTATGCCTTTCTTCCCTCTCCAGGACGCTTATTTTTTGGAGATAAAACCTCAATTGCAACCACAACTTCTCCTGTTCCAACTTCCCGCACCTCTAGGTATCCTTCTCGCACTTCCTCTGGCATCGGAACGTTAACAGTTATTGGTTTTGCAGGTGGTGAAGCTACTGCAATATTAAGTTTTTCTTTATCTATGCTTGTTACAGAACGTCCCACCGTCACATCAGGAATACCAATGAGAATAGAATTGTCATCTATCATTTGGTATACTCGTTTTTCAACTGCCACTCGATATTTCGGTCGTAGTTGAGGAACCAATAACTCAGCGATCGCAGTAATTATCCAATGATGGAATTCAGGCCAGAGTCCTGGATTTTCTAGGTAGGGGTTCATCCCTGGAAACGGTGAAGGCATAAGCTTGACAAAACAAGATTCTTAATGTATATCCTAGCAATCTGCTTTGTAGAATTCTGACTATAAAAACCAAATTTTCACTCCCCGTATGGAAACCACACAAGAATGGTATATTGTCAAGCGTTCTGCTGGTAATTGCGAAATCGTCTCCAGCGACCAAATAGAGCAGGGCAACACAGACATTATAGAACAGTGGGGGCCTTATACTTCACACGATGAAGCGATCGCCCGCCGTGTCGGACTCATTAGAAGTGGGAAGTGCCAGCCAGTTTGAGTTGGGCATAGGGCATAGGGCATGGGGCATAGGGCATTGGTTATTCTCCGCGTCCCCGTGTCCCCGCGTCCCCATTCCCCATGCCCTTAGAGGCATACTTATTTTTCCGCTGTCGCTGTGCCTTTAGCAGCAAGTTGTTTACCCATCACTTCTACTGCTTTAGCGAATTGGGGGTCTTTTAGAGTAGCGAGTTTGTCACGTTCGTTGAGCCACAAGTCCTGCCGCTGGGCATCACTTAAATCCACCTTCACATCTGGATCGATACCATGCTTATTAATATCGCGATCACTCGGTGTATGGTATTTAGCAATTGTTACTGCCAATCCTGAACCATCTTCTAGGGGACGTACCGATTGCACTAATCCCTTACCAAAGGTTTGAGTACCCACCAAAGTTGCACGTTTGTTGTCCTGCAAAGCTCCTGAGAGGATTTCACTGGCACTAGCTGAACCTTTATCTACTAATACCACCAACGGTTTATTTGTCAGCGCCCGCCCATTTGCCACCTCTCGTTCTCGCTCACCACCACGGTCAATGGTAGAAACGATTGTGCCTTGATTTAACCACATCCGAGCAATTTCTATACTGGAGAACAATAAACCGCCTGGATTACCACGTAAATCAAGGATATATCCAGATACCTTTTTGGTTTCTAAATCTCTGATAGCAGCTTGCATTTCTTTACCAGCATTCGCGCTGAATTGGTTCAGACGAATGTAACCAAGGTTACCTGCTGGAGTTTGCTTTTGAGAATATTTAACTGGATGAATTTCGATCCGCGCCCGTTTAATGTTAAATTGTTTTGTCTGACCGTTTCGCTGAATTGTCAGGCTGACTTGGGTTCCTGCTTCTCCTCTAATCAAAGATACTGCCTGATTTGTATCCATCCCCTTGGTGCTTTTGTCGTCAATTTTGAGGATGACATCTTTGGCTAAAACACCAGCTTTAAAGGCTGGCGTATCTTCAATTGGCGCAATTACAACCAGTTGCTTCGTCTTTTCATCCTGACTGATTGTGATACCAATTCCTGTTAATTCTCCAGAGGTATCCACTTGCATATTCTTGAATTCCCCTGGGTCCATAAATCGGGTGTATGGGTCATCTAGCTTTTTGAGCATTTCCCGAATGGACTTATAAGCTTCTTGTTGATTACTGTAGGACTTGTTCTTCACGTACTCGTTACGAACAGCCTGCCAATCTACCTGATTAAAAGTACCGTCTACATATTGGCGCTGGACAATTTGCCAAACTTCATCTACTAGTTCTTTGGGACTTGCTTTAAATAAAGCCTGACCTCGTGAGTGAATGCCAAGGCTAGTAACAGCGATCGTGGAGAGTGTCACTACCGTAGCACCCAAAACAAGCCTATTTTTTGTAATCACCATAATGACAGCTGCGTCAGAGGGAAAATTTATAGTCAGTATGCTCAATCTAACACAGGGTATTACTGTAGAGGTCAAGCATGTATTACTAATTTCAACAAAATACTTGACAATCAGACGATCTTGGTCGTTATCTATACAAAAGTTTTACAAATTGGGGACTGGGAATTAGGGACTGGGGAGTGGGGAATTCTCCCCCCTGCCCCCTGCCTCTTTGTCTCCCTCATCCCCCTCATCCCCCACTCCTCTTACGGTTCTACCCAGCGTCCATCTGTCTTAATCAGATTGATTAATTCGTCTACACCTTTGTCTTCTGGGACTTTTTTAATTTCTTCTCTGCCACGATACAAAGAAATGTAACCAGGTGTTTTGCCAACATAACCATAGTCGGCATCTGCCATTTCTCCTGGGCCATTGACGATACAGCCCATAACCGCTATGTCCAGACCAGTTAAGTGCTTCGTGGCTTCCCGGACTTTGTGTAGTACTTCCTCTAAGTTAAACAAAGTCCGTCCACAAGAAGGACAGGCGACATATTCCACCATTGTTTTCCGCAATCCCAAAGCTTGGAGAATGCTGTAACAAACGGGAATTTCTTTTTCTGGTGCTTCTGTCAGTGAGACACGAATTGTGTCGCCGATGCCATCAGCGAGTAATGTTGCAATCCCAGCGGTGGATTTGATTCGCCCATATTCGCCATCACCGGCTTCGGTAACGCCTAAATGTAGGGGATAATCCATACCTAGCTCATCCATGCGCTTGGCCATGAGCCGATAGGCGGCTACCATCACAGGTACTCGTGAAGCTTTCATGGAAATTACCAAGTTACGAAAGTCTAAAGATTCACAGATACGAATAAATTCTATGGCTGATTCCACCATTCCTTCAGGGGTGTCACCGTAGGTAAATAGCATCCTCTCCGCAAGGGAACCGTGATTTACCCCAATTCGCATCGATTTACCTTGGTCACGCAAAGAAACTACTAGAGGTTCTAGAGTTTCACGGATTTTTTCGCCGATTTCGTCAAATTCGGCTTGAGTATATTCGGTTCTATTAAAGTTTGGCTTTTCAAACACGTACAACCCTGGATTAATCCGCACCTTCTCTATGTGCTTGGAGACTTCCAAAGCGATTTTCATGCCATTGTGATGGACATCAGCCACAATTGGCACGTCTTGGTAAGTTTTAATTAATTTTTGTTTAATTTCTGCTAAGGCTTTAGCATGAGCCATACTTGGCACTGTAACGCGGACAATTTCGCAGCCAATTTCGTGCAGACGACGAATAGCAGCCACGGAAGCATCAATATCAAGAGTGTCTTCGTTAATCATCGACTGCACCACAACGGGGTAGCCACCCCCAATGGTGACATTACCCACCTTTACGGGACGGGTTTGACGCCGCTTGATAGTTGTATCAAAGGTAGGTTGAGTTGATGTAGTATTTGCAGTATCCTGTGTGGACAGAGTTTGCATAACCTGTAATGGCAAATTTGCTGTAGCTAAAATATCAGATTTGATAAATCTCTGTTTCCCAGATTGCCACAGCTAGTGCTTTTTTGGACGATGTAGCTAGAAAAAAAAAGAAAATAACACAGGTAAATAAATAAAGAGCAATTGAGAGGTTTTGCTCGTTTGTAAAGATATATAGCTGAAAAATTCTTTGAACTGAATAGCTTGAGTAGCGATCGCTCTTTTACTGAGTTATCAATAGCACTATTTTCATAGTAATTCCATAACCCAACCTGCAATACCTGTAATTCGCTCAATTGCTGATGGTGTTAACGCTTTTAAGCGTGTAGTTAAGAAAAATCCTGAGTTACGCTCTCAAATTGAGCAACAATTATAACAAATAGCTGAAGATCCTTTTCAACCCAGTTTACGTAGTCACAAGCTAAAAGGTAATTTATCAGGTAGATCGTAATCGCATTTTATTTAAATTTGTGACAAATCCTGAATAGCAGAAGAAGAGATTTTATTGCTAACCTTAGGTTCTCATGATGATGTGTACTAAGGTAACACTAGATTTAGAAAATTTGGGGATTGAAATTATTGATGTTATTACAGAATAAATCAAACTGTAATTATGAATACCCAAACCACAACCCAACTACCAATTCCGCCGCACTTTAACCCCGAAAAAGTCGGCGAAGTCTGGCGCGTACCTTACCAAGAACTTGCAGCAGCAGCCGAAACCTGGGCAAAACAACACAAAATTCGACCTGCATCTTTAGACCAAATCCGCATTTGCCTACTATTAATTGATGTCCAAAACACCTTTTGCATTCCTGGATTTGAATTATTTGTGGGAGGAAAATCCGGTAGTGCAGCAGTTGATGATAATCGGCGATTGTCTGAATTTATCTATCGCAATTTGGGAGTAATTACAAAAATTGTTCCTACCTTAGATACTCACACAGCAACGCAAATTTTCCATCCGATATTTTGGGTGAACGCCGCCGGAGAACATCCGACCCCGGCAGCTACTAGCATCACTCCTAGAGATATCGAACAAGGTATTTGGAAAGTCAACCCAGCAGTTGCTAATAGTGTTACTAATGGCAATTACGAATTATTAGAAAAACATGCTTACCATTACGTTAAGCAACTTAGTCAAGATGGGAAATATCCCCTTACTGTCTGGCCTTATCATTCAATGCTGGGCGGCATTGGTCATGCTTTAGTTTCATCGATAGAAGAAGCAATATTTTTTCACGGTATTGCTCGTCAAAATCAAACACAATTTGAAATTAAAGGCGAAAATCCTTTAACAGAAAACTATTCTATTTTACGCCCAGAAGTTTTAGAAGATTTTGAGCAACGTCCACTTGCTCAAAAGAATACACGGTTAATTAAGCAACTTTTAGAATTTGATATTGTAATTATTGGTGGTCAAGCTAAAAGTCATTGTGTAGCCTGGACAATTGATGATTTATTAACAGAAATTAAACAGGTAGATGCCACCCTTGCTCAAAAAATCTATTTACTAGAAGATTGCACTTCTCCCGTGGTTGTTCCTGGTGTTGTGGACTACACAAAACAGGCAGATGCAGCCTTTACCAGATTTGCAGAGGCAGGAATGCACATCATAAAATCTAGTGAAAATATAGCATCGTTTTTTTAACGCAAAGGTTCCGCAGAGGAACACAGAGATTTTCTCGGCGTTCCTTTGCGTTTCAAAACAAACCTCATTTTTTCAAATAACCCTTGGGATCTTGCGCTACCCAACCCAGAGATGAGCTAGAACGGACTTCAAAATGGAGATGGGGTTGACTGGCGCTTGGTGTTCCACTGATGCCTACAGTTCCCAGCAACTCTCCTTTATTCACTTGTTGACCAACACTGACATTGATACTATCAAGTTGGGCGTAGCGGCTTTGGAATCCCCCACTGTGGTTAATGATGATCAACTTGCCATAAGTACCTTGGTCATCGGCAAAGGCTACGGTTCCAGGCGCGATCGCTAGCACATCTGTACCAACTGGTGCTAATAAATCAACGCCGCTATGGAAGAAAACTTGACCTGTACCAGGATTAATCTGCCAGCCGTAAGCTAATGCCACATTTGCCACTTCTGCTAAGGGATATCCAGACAGAGATACGCGGTTTTGCGTACCTGTATCAGTAGGTACAGGAGCCTTAGTGACAACACCATCGGGCGACCAATTTACCCCCGGAACAAACACGATTCTGGGGTCTTGTTGGCAGCCATTCACCTCAAAAAGGCTGTCAGCACGAACCTTGTATTTTGCCGCCACTTGCCGCCAAGTTTGACCACGAGGCACTTCGACTACAATCCCATTGTAGGGAGGAATTTGCAGTACACTGCCAACGGTGGCGATAGCCCCGTTGTTCTGCAAAGCTGGATTCATCCCGATAAGAGTCGTAGGAATGAGATTATAGCGCTGCGCTATGCTCTCCAAAGTTTCGCCACGAACTACTTTATGGCGTTGGAAGCGAGATAGGGCTGGAGTTGGGCAACCACCTTCAGCAGCATTGGCGCTGTTCAAGTTTGGCAGTATGGATACTAGACCCAAGGCGCTAATTAAGCTACAGAGAAATAGTTGACGAAAAGGTAAAGTCATGTATACAAGTCAAGAGCGCATTAACTTTAGATCTTAGATGGAGAGTTTAGGAATTGGGGAGCAGGGGAGGCAGGGGAAAAGGTTAAAGGTTAAAGGGAAAAGGAATAAATTTAATCTTTCCCCTTTTCCCCTTGCCCCTTTCCCTTTCCCCATTCCCAATCCTCAGTCCCCAATCCCTAATTCCTCCTAAATTGATCTATCCACTTACCGTTGGCTTGACTACACTTAGAAATTAGCAACTGCATTGCTGTCCTTGAGCAGAATGATTATGAAGTTATCCCTAAAGCAACTGGCCGTTTATCTGTTTTTACTGGTGATCGGCGGTGGTGCAGGTTTGTTTGGCAGTCGTTATCTGATGCCACAAAATCCCTCGTTCCAACAGTTAAAAAATGTAACAATAGCTTTGCCTCCAGAATCGGTAGTTCCCAATTCTCCCAATGGAGCGATCGGGGTTCCTGGAGGCGATAATGTAAATTTTATTGCAACGGCAGTACAAAAAGTTGGTCCAGCTGTGGTGCGAATTAATGCCACCCGCAAAGTAGCCAATCCCATTTCTGATGCTTTGAAAAATCCTCTCTTGCGGCGATTTTTTGGGGAAGATGAGCAGCCAATTCCCCAGGAACGCATTGAACGCGGTACAGGATCGGGATTTATTTTGAGCGAAGATGGACAATTACTCACGAACGCTCATGTAGTAGCTGACACAGATACAGTACTAGTTACCCTCAAGGATGGTCGGACTTTAGAGGGTAAGGTGGTGGGAGTTGATTCGATGACTGATGTGGCGGTAGTGAAAATCAAAGCGAATCATCTACCGACGGTGAAGCTGGGAAATTCGCAAAACTTGATACCTGGACAGTGGGCGATCGCTATTGGTAATCCTTTGGGTTTAGATAATACTGTCACCATTGGCATCATCAGCGCTACAGACCGCACTAGCACTCAAGTTGGTGTCCCAGATAAGCGGGTTAGCTTCATCCAAACTGATGCAGCAATTAACCCTGGTAATTCTGGCGGGCCTTTGTTGAATGCCCAAGGCGAAGTGATTGGTGTTAACACTGCCATCCGCGCTGATGCCCAAGGACTTGGCTTTGCCATCCCTATTGAAACCGCTGCCCGCATTGCCAATGAACTTTTTACCAAAGGCCGTGTAGAACATCCGTTCTTGGGCATTGATATGGCAGACCTTTCTCCCAGCAGAAAACAGCAGATTAATCAAGAAAATCAGCTGAATATTCAGCAGGAAGCGGGGGTTGTCATTAAAGGAGTGACAGAGGACTCTCCAGCCAAACGGGGAGGACTTATTGTTGGAGACGTGATTCAAAAAGTCAACGGTCAACCAGTCAAAACCTCAGCCCAAGTACAGAAACTGGTAGAGTCCAGTAAAGTCGGGGATATTTTAGCGATCGAAATCAACCGCAGCGGTAAAATTCAAACCTTCAAAGTGCAATCAGGAACTTACCCCAAAAAATAATTAGGAGTAGAGACGCGATTAACCGCGTCTGTGCAAAAGTTAGGAGTAGAGACGCGATTAATCGCGTCTGTGCAAAAGTTAGGAGTTAAAAATTTTCCACAACTCCTAACCCATAATTTTCAACTCTCAACTCTCAACTCATTACTCATAACTTTTGTTCTAAATGCATTCTTTGTTCCATCTGACGCAGAAAATAACCAGTCATCATAGCCGATGCTAGCAGCCCAGCTAAGTTCTCCCGATCTGTTGTAATTTGTACATTGAAATTTTCTGCCGGAAGCATTCCCACTAGCCCTTGGACATTTTGCGAGATGATTTGTTTAATTTCAGGGCTGACAGACTGGGCGACCCGGGCTAAAACATCAGGAGACTGATGTTGTAGATATTTGAGTAATTGATTGGGGTATTCCTCAGAGTGATCTGAAAGAAGTTGATTAGGGTGTTCCTCAGAGTTGTCATTCAAAAAGTCAGGATTAAACACCATTGGCAGTTTTATTTAGCTTAATTGCTAACTCTACTCTAAACCATAGTACAAGGGTAGCGCATTCACCACGGGTATAAGTCATTAAGAGGAGGGGGGTGTGGGGAGATGAGGAGATGGGGGAGTGTGGGGAGTGTGGGGAGTGTGAGGAGACAAGGGGGAAAGATTTTTTCCATCCTCCCACACCTCCCACACCCCCAATGCCCCATTCCCTATTCCCTACTCCCCACTCCCTTCAGTTCTAGTTCTAGCTCTAGTTGTTCTTCCTTCTGGTTGTTAGAAAGTATTTGCGGAAGTTCTTCGATTTGGAAATATTGATGAAATTTCGGGGTTACTTGCAGTGAGTAGGAGCGAGAATCGCTGTCTCGCCGCTTGCGGACAAAACCAAGTTCAACGAGTTCTGGAACGTGCTGATATACTCCTGAACCCCGTAAGTTAATTAAATCGCTCTGGAGTATGGGATTATTGAGAGCGATCGCCGCCAATGTTCGCAATGCACCTACACCCAATTCTACTGGTATCATCGTTTGCACTAAATCATGAAAATCAGATCTGAGTTGCAAACTGTAACCATCTGGGGTTTCTACTACCTCTAGGGCACTATCTCGGTGGGCATAATTATCCATTAATTCAATCATGCCTTCCTTAACAGTGGCGCGATCGCAAGCGGCATACTCGGCGATTTCGCCGAGCGACAAGGGTTTACCCTTTAAATAGAGAATCGCTTCTATCTTAGTCGCTGTGGCTGTAATCATTTAGTCATTAGTCATTGGTTATTGGTCATTAGTCGTTAGTCATTAGTCATTGGTCATTAGTTATTTACCAATCACAAAGAAAAATGACAACTAACAATCAACAAGTCTCTGGGATCATATCTTAAAATGCCAAAAATATTTTAACAATCTCAAAAACCTCTGCTCGTAAGGATAAATTCTGCGATCGCTAAATCTTGTGGGGTGGTAACTTTTAAATTTGTCTCTTCCCCTTCGACAATTCTGACTTGAATACCACATTTTTCAAACAAAGCAGCATCGTCTGTTACTTCCCAACCTTGACGCACGCCTTCAGCATGACACTGTTTCAACAATTTGACATCAAATCCTTGGGGAGTTTGTGCTGCCCACAGCTTTTGTCTATCGGGTGTACTTTGAATTATTCCTTGTTGATCGACAACTTTGATGGTGTCTTTGATGGGCACCGCAGCAATTAAACCGCGACAGTGGCCAATGGCTTGGGCACAACAATTAAATAAATCCGGCGTAACCAGACATCTGGCTCCGTCGTGAATCAAAACTTGTTCTGCATTAGGTGGCAGCGCCTGTAAGCCGTTGTAAACTGACTCTTGGCGGGTGGAGCCGCCTGGAATCAATTCGACTGGTTTGGTTAGTTTGAGATCGGCGATAATTGCATTAAAATCAGGCCAGTCAGTGGGTTGGGAAATAATTCCGATCCAAGTGATTGTACTGGCGGCTTGGGCGGCTAACAAAGTCCAAGCAATAATTGGTTGCGATCGCACTTTCAGTAGGAGTTTATTGCGGTTGCTCCCCATTCTTTTTCCGATTCCCGCAGCTGGAATTAGTAAATACACAGAATTCCTCAATCTTTAAGCTATATATTTTCCCCTAAAATAAGGAGCGAGTAAGCGTCAATAAATATTATGCGAGTAGTAGCCCTTGTACCTGGCGGGATTGGCGACCAAATTCTCTTCTTTCCGACTCTAGATGACCTGAAGCGCTATTACCCAAACGCTCAGATAGATGTCGTTGTTGAACCCCAAGCAAAGGCTGCCTACCAGGTCAGCAAGTCAGTTCACGAGGTACTGGCTTTTGATTTCAAAGACCGTAACAGTCTGGCAGATTGGGGCAACCTGGTGGGCACAATTCGCGATCGCGAGTACGATGTTGCCATTGCTGTTGGGCAAAGTTGGTTGATTGGTCTTTTACTCTGGTTGACGGGAATTCCCATACGCATTGGCTACAAAGGCAAGGGTTCGATTTTTCTAACCCACGCTGTGCTGTTCAAACCATCCCAGTATGGCGCGGCAGCATATCATGAGCTGCTGGAACCATTGGGTATCAATACTCCTGTACCAGAGTTAGCAGTAAATGTGCCAAAACCAGATATTGAGTGGGCACAAAAAGAACAAAAACGTTTAGGGGTACATGAAACAGGCTATATCTTGATTCATGTCAGTTCTGAGCAGTTATCTCAAGCTAAAGAACAGGATAAAATCTACCCTGTGGAGAGTTGCCGGCAAATTATCCAAGATTTCCAATACAAGCAGCCGGATCTACCTGTAGTGGTGATTAAGGGGGCTGACGATGACCAGTTTGTGCGATCGCTTTTGGAGTCTTCTCCAGATATCAAGGTGACTGCCCCAGGCGATATTGGCAAGTTAACTGCTATGATTGCCGGGGCAAATTTGATGTTGTCTACTGATAATGCGGCACTACAACTCAGTGTAGCAGTACAAACTTATACTATTGCTCTATTTGGCCCCACCGATCCAGCTAAGTTGTTGCCGAAAAACGATAAATTCCTTGCCATTAAATCCCCTACGGGCAAAACGGCGGATATTTCACCAAACACTGTTTTGGAGAAAATTTGGGGTGGTTGAAGAAGAATGCAGAATTCAGAATGAATTCTGTTGAGAATTACAACCAACGAGTACGTAGAAACACTGAAACTTTTATCTGTGTAAACTTCAGGTACAGCTTTACTAATATTGCGTATTCCTAGCCATCGGCTAGGAATACGCAATATTAGTAAGGTAAAGCTTTCCGCCTAATTCCCCACTTCAAGCAGTTCTAAATTCTGAATTCCCAATTCTAGCGCCTTGGCGGAGCGTCTCCGGTTTTGCTCCTGAATTATTCAAAACATTTGAAAAAAAGCATCATCTAATTCATACCCCAGCATTTGTGCCATAGATTTCAGCCGCGATAAGCTGGGAATGCCTTGCTGTTTGAACCAATCACCTAAGATAAAGATTTTGTGCATCAAAAATATCTCTAAAGCTTCGGGATTGTACTGAATGCCTTCTTGAGAACTGAACTGATGTGGTACTAGCATTGCGGCATAACGAACAAATTCTCCGGACTTCCAATCTAGTAAAAATGGTAACCACGGGTATCTGGCATCTAGACGCACAAACCACAGGCGGATCTCTGGAATTTCTGAAAGTTCCCGTGGATCGCCAGGTTCGAGATCGTAATTGATATCAAATCGTAGCTGCTGTTCGTGGGACGCGACCCCATCTTGCAGCAGTTGTTCAATTACTACTGACGCAGGCGACAGATCTAAATTGTTAATCAAGTCATTATTGAGTGCGATCGCAATTGTTTTTGACTCAGCAGCCACTTTCTTTATGCTCAACTCTAGGATCGAGAATACACAGTAGCAGTTTTGAGCCATTGACGCTACATTCCGTAAAAAAGTCCTGAGTCATAAAACTTGTAATGTCTAGCGATCGCTACTTACGCCATATTTTTATCAATTGAAATATTACTTTAACACCTGCTATAATTACGCACCTTTAACTCAAAAATTACTACATCATTAACATGGTATCCCATCAGAATAAGCGTCTTTTGTCAAGGCAACGCCTACTGTCAGGTAGACATTTATAGCATTTTTAAGCTAAAGTTGTAATGAGTTTGTTTTAGATTAAGGTCTGACAAAGTAGGCATCAAAAGCAAAAAAATCATTATTGCAACCTGTGACTTCCGCAGCATCAAAAGCCAAAACACAAGTACAGGTAGAAAAATTGTGTGCAATAACCCTGCATATATTGAATAACCAATAAACATTGAGATGGGAAAATTCCCCGAACAGTTAATAAGCTGTATGCAAAAACAAACAATTTCTACAAGGCCAATTCGTTCCCTAGAAGATGCGGTAGAGCGGTGTCAAGTACTGGGTATGCGCGTCAGTCGGCAGCGTCGCTTTATTCTAGAACTACTTTGGCAAGCAAATGAACATCTTTCTGCTAGAGAGATTTACGACCGCTTAAACCAACAAGGTAAAGAAATCGGTCACACTTCGGTGTATCAAAATTTAGAAGCATTATCAAGTCAAGGCATTATCGAGTGTATTGAACGATGCGACGGGCGTTTATACGGCAACATCAGTGATTCTCACAGTCATGTCAACTGTATAGATACAAATCAAATTTTAGATGTTCACGTGCAACTGCCAGAAGATTTTCTGCGCCAAATCGAAGAACAAACAGGAGTGCGAATTACTGACTATAGTATTAACTTTTATGGTTACCGTAATTCACAAGAAGGCTAACGGGCATGGGGCATTGGGCATGGGGCATTAGTTATTTATTCTTCCTCCCCTGCTTCCCCTGCTCCCTCATTTCCCCACTCCCCACTCCCTATTCTCTAATTGAATTATTGCCAAAAACAGTTTCATCAACTGCGTCATCATCATATGAACCGACTGGTAAAATTGTGCCTTCGCAGCTTTCAATTAGTCCGATTGTTGCCGGATGGTTCCAATTAACATCTGTGGTTGACGTGATTTTTTTGCTGTTTAATGAGGGTTGTGGCGATCGCAAATTTTTTAGTTTTTGAAATGGTTCTCTGGCAAACAAAGCACCATTATCGGCGGCTAATTTTTTGTCACTCTCACTAAGAATGGCATCAAATAAGCAAGCATTGGTGAGATTAGCAAAATTCAGATTTACCCCCATTAAGTTTGCTTGTTGAAGATTTGCGCCTGTGAGGTTTGCTTGTTGAAGATTTGCGCCTGTGA
>NZ_CAWUDO010000108.1:0-23978 GCF_963920935.1 Nostoc sp. CCY 9925
AGAGAGGTTTGGAGAGAGGTCAAAGTGTATTGCATCCAAACGAGAATCGCTATAAGTGATTAGCCGGACATGATAAAACTATCCTTTCGTACTTAGGGCTTCATAATAACTACACCATAAGCATCTGGGGAAAGATAGTCTTTAGCTGCTTGCATTAAGTCAGTAGCATCTTGATTCTCAATTTCAGCTGGGTAGTTAAATGCAGGTTCCAAATCTCCCAGTAAAGATTGATAATAGCCATATAACCCAGCGCGATCGCTTGGTGTTTCGTTACCAAAGATAAATCTGTTGGCTACTCGTCGCCGCACACGGGCAATTTCTGATTCTTTCACCAACTCTGTATGTAAACTACGAATGTGTTCGGCGATCGCATTTTCTACTTCTGCTAAATTTTCCACTGCACATTTAGCTGAAATATAAAATGTACCTTGCAACTCATGGCTAATGTTGCTTGCTGAAATTGAAGAAACTAATTTCCGTTCTTCTCGTAAATCTTGCACTAGTCTTGATGTTCGTCCATGTCCCAAAATTGCTGCTAAAACATCGAGTCCATAAGTTTGTTCTAGCTGTATCATTCCTGGAACCCGCCAAAGCATCACTAATCTAGCTTGTTGCAGAGTTTCATCAATAAATTCTCGACGGACTATTTCTGTAAATGGTGCTTCAATCTCTAAAGACCCGATTAATCCCGTCTGTTTGTAGAGACGCGATTCATCGCGTCTGTGGGCTTGTGTAAATCCTTCGGTAACGGCTGCAATTAATTCTTCTACAGGCAAATTGCCCACAGCCACAGCAGTAATTGACTGGGGTTGATACCAAGTCCCATGAAAATCTCGCATTTGCTGGGGTTTTAGTCCAGCAATTACTTCTTCTGGCCCTAACACCGCACGCCGATATGGTAACCGATCAAACGCTGTCTCCATTGCGCGTCTATAAGTGCGACGCCGGGGATTATCTTCTGAACGTCTAATTTCTTCCAAAACTACTAATCGTTCCCGTTCAAAAGCATCATCATCAATACTGGCATTAGATACTACATCTATTTGTAATGGCGCAAGCTCGGCAAAATCTTTAGGCGCAGTAGTTATATAGTAATGAGTATAGTCTTGGCTAGTAGCGGCATTGGTCACAGCACCCCGTTCTTCAATTCGACGTTCAAACTCACCGCTAGCTAGTCGTTCTGTTCCTTTAAAAATCATATGCTCTAAAAAGTGAGCCATACCGTTAATGGCATCAGATTCCACAGCTGAGCCAACTTTGATCCATAGACTGAGGTTCACGGCATCAACTGGCATTTGCTCAGCTATGATTGTCAAACCATTAAGTAATTTATGCAGATTTGGAGCATTTAGACGAGGAAATTTGTCCAGGGTTGAGGTCATCGCTACTTGTGTGGGAGGAGCTATATTACTCTTTATATCTTATCTACGACTTACAGCAGTTTTCAGGTAAGTAATTAGACACGCAAGTCGATGCAACTCAATTGCGAAGCGACACAACTCAATTGCGAGGCGACACAACTCAATTGCGAGTCGATGCAACTCAATTGCGAGTCGATGCAACTCAATTGCGAGTCGATGCAACTCAATTGCGAGTCGATGCATTAACAATGCAGGGCGGATATTGTGATTCGAGTTTAAATAAATGAAAAACGCTGTAAAATTATGAGTAGTAATGTTAAGAATTATAAAAAATAAGTATCAATGTCCAGGATTTCTGTAGACAAAACTAAACCTCGTGTTGTCGTCATTGGTGCGGGAATTGGTGGACTGACAGCTGGGGCATTATTAGCTCATAGAGGTTACAGCGTCTTAATCTTAGACCAAGCGATCGTACCGGGAGGCTGTGCATCTACATTTAAACGCCAAGGATTTACCTTTGATGTAGGTGCAACCCAAGTTGCAGGTTTGGAACCTGGAGGAATTCACCACCGGATTTTCTCAGAATTAGAAATAGATTTACCAGAAGCCACACCTTGCGATCCTGCTTGTGCAGTGTATTTACCTGGAGAAAGTACGCCCATTAACGTTTGGCGCGACCCAGAAAAATGGCGAGAGGAACGACAAAGGCAGTTTCCTGGTAGCGAACCGTTCTGGCAATTGATGGCAAGTTTATTTAATGCCAGTTGGGAATTTCAAGGACGCGACCCAGTGCTACCACCGCGTAATTTATGGGACTTGTGGCAGCTAACCCAAGCACTACGTCCCAGTACATTAATTACTGTACCTTTCACTTTCTCGACGGTGGGAGATGCTTTAAGGTTATGTGGACTGGGAAATGACCGACGACTGAGAACATTTTTAGATTTGCAACTCAAATTGTATTCCCAAGTGAATGCAGAGGAAACAGCATTACTTTACGCCGCCACAGCTTTGAGTGTATCGCAACTGCCCCAAGGATTATTTCATCTCCAAGGTAGTATGCAAGTATTAAGCGATCGCCTGGTACAATCCTTAGAACGAGATGGCGGCAAATTATTGATGCGCCACACCGTCGAACAAATCAAAGTAGAAAACGGCAAAGCCAGTGCTGTAGTGATTAAAAATCAGAAAACCGGCGAAGTCTGGACAGAAGCAGCTGACCATGTAGTTAGCAACGTCACCGTACAAAACTTGGTGCAGTTGTTAGGAGAAAAAGCCCCATCTGGTTATCAAAACAGAGTGGAAAAACTCCCCCAAGCATCGGGCGCATTTGTGGTGTATTTGGGCGTAGACGCCAGTGCTATTCCTCTGGAATGTCCACCCCACCTACAATTTCTGTATGATGCCAACGGCCCCATTGGCGAGAATAATTCCTTGTTTGTTTCCGTCAGTCATCCTGGAGATGGTCGCGCCCCGGAGGGTAAAGCCACGATTATCGCTTCATCATTCGTCGATCCTGCGCCGTGGTGGAAAACTCAAGATTATCCAGGATTAAAACAAAAGTATACCCAACAAGCGATCGCTCGTCTTGCCCAATACTTTTATCTCAAACCAGAAACGATTATTCACGTAGAAGCCGCAACACCCCGGAGCTTTGCACATTACACAGCCCGCGATCGCGGTATAGTTGGCGGTATCGGTCAAAGAATTCCCACCTTTGGTCCCTTTGGCTTTGCCAATCGTACACCAATCGAACATCTTTGGTTAGTTGGTGACTCCACCCATCCCGGCGAAGGCACCGCAGGGGTGAGTTACTCGGCGCTAACAGTAGTCAGGCAAATCGAAGCGCAGATGTAGGGCATCACAGCTGTGCTACCCTACAACGTATCTGTAGGAAGAGTTTTGTCAAATACTATAAATCACACTTATAACCGATGACAAAAGAGACAAAAAACTGATGAAATAAGGTTAGTGTTGCTAATGCCGGAGTAATGACAGACAGAGTTTTAATTCTTGGCGGACGGGGGCGCATTGGTAGCAGTGTTGCTCAGGATCTAGCTACCCACACGCAGGCACAAATTACAATTACTGGACGTTCTGCCGAGACTGGCAAAGGCGTTAGCTTGTCCTCAGGAGGGCAAGTAGAGTTTTTAGTATTAGACTTAGCAGAAATTGATAGATTAAGAGAAGCGATCGCCAACTCTAATTTAGTCATCCACTGTGCTGGGCCATTCCATTATAGAGATGCTAATGTTCTAGAAACTTGTATTGCTCAACGCGTTAACTATATAGATGTCAGCGACCACCGTTCTTATACTAGTAAGGCTCTCAATTATCATCAACAAGCTGCTGCTGCTGGGGTGACAGCGATTATTAATACTGGCATTTTTCCTGGTATTTCTAACAGCATGGTACGTCAGGGTGTTGAACAATTTGATAATCCAGAAAAGATCCATTTAAGTTATTTAGTTTCTGGTTCTGGCGGTGCTGGTATTACAGTCATGCGAACAACTTTTTTGGGATTACAACATCCTTTTGAAGCTTGGATAAATGGCAAATGGCAGATAGTCAAGCCCTATAGTGAAAGAGAAATAGTTAACTTTCCGTCTCCCTATGAAGACAGTGGAGTTTACTGGTTTGATATGCCAGAAACCTTTACACTGCCTAAAGCCTTCCCATCAGTAAAAACTGTAATTACCAAATTTGGTTCTGTACCCGATTTCTACAATCACTTGACTTGGATTGCGGCACATATTTTTCCCAAGTGGTTAATGCAACGTCGTTACATGATTGAATTTCTCTCTCATGTCAGCCATTCTATGACAGATTTCACTGATAATTTTAGCGGTATTGGCGTAGCAGTTCGTTCAGAAGTTACAGGACAAAAAAATGGGAAACTAGCCGTTTTTTGTTCAAATTTAGTGCATGAAAATACAGCAACTGCTTCTGGTTGTGGCACTGGTAGTATTGCCCAATTATTGCTAGAAGGCAAACTCAAAAAACCAGGGGTTTTTGCTGTAGAAGAAGCATTACCAACAGATTTATTTGAACATACAATGCAAAGCCGAGGAATTAAAATTCATCACAAGTGGTCATAAAGAAAAATTAATTAATATCTCTTACGGTAGAAGGAAAAACTGTACTTAAAGCATTAGCATACCTTTGAGCCTGCAAACTTGAATCCATTTATACATAACAATTGGCTCAGAGTAAAAAATCACGATACAGGGAAGCTTTTCCATGCAAAAAATTCTATTAACTTTAAAAAAAGCTTTACATTCAAGCTTTTTGATTGTTAGCTTAATGATTTTTATCAGTTTGTCTGGTTCATTCATTTTCATTCAGCAGGCTAGTTATGCAACTACTCTTGAAGAATTAAAGCTAATACCTCCAGAGTATAAACCTAACTCTGAAGAAAAAATTAACCGCGCTAACGAATATGATCCTGGTGTTGGCGTTCAAGAAGAAGCACGACAAGAGGCTTACGAACAAGCAGTAAAAGATTCTCAAAATCTTGGAACTATCGAGAAGGCTTACGAAAGAAATTTAAAGGCTGAAGGAAAGTCTGAGCCTAATTTAGTTGATAAAGCTGGAGAGATAGTTGAAAAGGTGACAGGTAAGGAAAAAATAGTAGAAAAAGTGGGAGACATTAACAATTCAAAATTCAAAATTCAAAATTTAAGACATTTTCAGAAGGGAATTTAAACCCCGACTGAAACTGGGACTACGTATAGACGTAGCGCAAAGTCGAGCCACTGCGTTCCTGTCGCCCTGCGTCGGAAAGCAAGTGGCGTTGAGCTAAGGCTTCCTTAGATCATAACTTTGTAAGAGAGGGGTCTTAAACCCTTTGACTTACGATAAGAATTTATATACTGTTTTTTGTCTCTTGCTCGATCGCTTCTAAATCATTCCTCAAAAAAGAGAATCCCGGTATATTGAAGATACTGGGATTTTGATATCTTGAATTATGAATCTCCAATTTATTGTTACTCAAACTCATCAATTGTGTCAGGAGGAGTAGGCTTTGCGTACTTGGCAATCCTGCGTTCGTACCACTCCATTAAAGGAGTTGCACTAATTCCATGTACAATCACAGAAACCACAATAGTAGTGTAAGTTATCCAGGAAATTTGTTCTGCAACTTCGCCTTCTAAGCCTTTACCAAAGGCATAGGCAAGATAATATAAAGAGCCAACACCGCGAATCCCAAACCAACCAAATAACAAACGTGTTCCTGGGTTCAAGGTGCGACGGTGAGAATATATAGGACGTTTTCCTATTGTACTAATCCAGACTCCTAAAGGTCGGATGATTACAAACAATAAAAATATCACTAACAAAGATTGAGCCGCATAATTTAACATGGGCTTGACTAATAATATCGACCCCAATATTAAAATTGTCCCGATTTCTAAGAGCTTTTCCATTCGCTCAATAAATTCTAATTGTTCTAGTGGTTTATCAGGATTTCTGTAACTGCGTTGAACCACTAAGCCAGCAACAAATACTGCTAAAAATCCGTAGCCATTAACAATTTCTGTCAAAGAATAAGTTAACAAAATTGTAGCGATCGCCACAAAATCTTCCATCAAATCATCAACCTGACGACGTTTTTGAATTTTTTGATCTAACCAAACTATTACTTTAGCTACAACAAATCCCATTATAATAGCAGCAGCGATCGCCCAAATTAAATCAACTAAAACCCACTGTTTAAACCAGCTGCCCCAGTTATCTTCTTTGAGGGCATAAATCCCAAAATAAACAAACGGAAAAGCTAAAGCATCATTTAACCCACCTTCAGAAGTTAAACCAAAACGTAACTCATCTTTATCCTTGACATCAGTCAATTGAACTTCCGAAGCTAATACTGGATCGGTTGGAGCGAGAATTGCTCCTAATAAAATTGCTTCTCCCCAATTCATACCTAAAAAGAATTTACCTACAGCAGCTATAGCAAAAATTGAAATTGGCATTAAAAATCCAATTAGTCTGGCTGTAATTCCCCAAACTTCTAGCCTTAAAGGGCGAACAATTCTTAAACCGCAGCTAAACACGGAAATAATTACTACTAATTCTGTAACTTTTTCCAGTAATTGGGCGTTGAACACTTCATCTCGACGTAGTTGAATCAGTCCAAAGCCATAAGGTCCTAAAACAATACCAACAATTAGATAGATAATCGCAAAAGAAAGAGGTAATCGTGAAATCCAACCCGATCCTAAGGTGACCGTTAGTAAAAGTAGACCGATTACAAATAGGTCAATAATATAGATATCTACCATATGGAAAGTATATAAAAATTAAGTGTTACTTTGTCAGCTTAGTTGCAATAGCTTCTAATTAGAAATTACCTGTAGGTAGATTTTAGGAATAAATGCATTAGAGATACAGCAGATTTCAGTTTTGTGAAATATACAACGATTACTCTCAAAATCAGCTATTTAACCTGTTTTAATCCTCAATTATGATTCCTGAATCCTAAATTTTGCTGTAATTAAGTAGATTCAGCGAAAATTACGAAATTAAGCAAAGCCAAGCTGAATACTTAAAATATCAAGAGTAACTCTATAGGTTAGGCTACTAAGCAAGTCTGCTCGGATTTAACTAACTCAATCAAATAAATAAATGCCATGAATGAGGAATTTTACAATAGAGGATTAGAAAAGGCTAAGCAAAAAGACTACGCCGGAGCAATTGAGGAATTTAACCATGCTTTACAATTAACGCCTTACTTTACCGAAGCTTATTTGCAACGGGGTTTGGCATATTATGACTCAGGAGCATTCCTAAAAGCTGTTTCAGATTATACTGAGGCTCTGAAGCTCAATCCTGAGAGTGTAGAAGCATATTATTGTCGTGCCTTAGCAAGGCTGGCGCTAAAAAATTTGCCGGGGGCCTTGGAGGACGTTGAACGCGCGATTCGTTTCAATCTCAATTATGCTCCTGCTTATCAACTGCGGGGGATGTTGCGGCGCAAACAGGGTTATATTCAAGATGCGATCGCTAACTTTAAAAAAGCTGCTGGATTATATCTAGAACAGCAAGACAAAGAGAGTTGTCGCCTGTGCCTGGAACAAATTAAACAGCTACAACCCCAAGGATTACCCGCTGTGCAGGCATCGCGTTCTGCAAATGCGCCGATTTTATCGACAAAAGAATATTTCACGCAACTATTAGAAAAGGCTGAAAAAGGAGATACCCAAGAGGCACTAGCAGATTTAAACTGGATATTGAAAGCCGATCCGCAAGATGCCCAAGCTTACTGCTGTCGTGGCGTTGTACGCTGTAAAATGGGCAATTATCGAGAAGCGATCGCAGATTTTAATCAAGCATTGCGACTAAATTTTGAGGATGCCATTGTCTATCGCAACCGAGGCAAAGCACGTTCTGTCTTAGGAGATCATACTGGAGCGATCGCAGATCTTAATCAAGCAATCCAAATGCAACCAGAAGATGCCTTAGTCTATGTTGCCAGAGGTAATGCCTACCGGGCAATGGGCAACTATCTCGGTGCAATTCAAGATTACAGCCAAGCCCTGCAAATCAATCCTGATGATGCTCAAGCTTATTACAATTGCGGCATTGCCTATTCTTGCATAGAAGAAATGCAAAATGCTGTGGAGAATTATCAACGCGCAGCGAGTATTTTTTGTGAACAAGAAGACTGGGTAAATTATCAACAAGTCTTAAGCAGCCTAGAAAAAATCCAAAAATTTAATCCAGAGTTTAAAAAGCAAAATTATAACCTGCTACGTCAGCGACTTTTGCGGATGGTGGGGGGATATTGGGAAATCGCCGAACGATTAATTGAGCAAAAGCAGGATTATTATCCTGGGATGTCAGACGAGTGGTATTTGCAAAAAGTAATTGATGATTTAGAACGCGATCGCGGTATGTAGAAGATAAATGCTACTATACACATAAATTCACCCGTATAATTATACGGGTGAAAATGCTAGTGATCGGTCGTTATTGTCTAAGAAAAGTAAAAGCACCTAAAATTAACAACGTTCCAAAGTTTAGTTAGATTGTGCCAGTTTTACGGCGACGACGTAAGCTAAACATGCTAACTGCTCCTACCGCAAACATTGACAGAGTAACAGATGGTTCTGGAACGGTAGCACCAATTAAGCCTTTAACATTAGCCTCACCGATATCAAGAACAACGATAACATCATTAAAGTCACGGTCAGAGCCTTCGTTCCACTTACCAGTTGCAGAATCTACACCTGAAGCGTGTAAACCACCGTATAAATCCTCGAATGCCAGAATGATGTAGTTGTTGTAGGCATAAGCAACTGTGTGCTGTAGTCCGTCAGCATTAGAGGCAGTGTCTGTACCAAAGATATTAGCAGAGCCACCACGGTTGAGGCCATCAGCTCTTAACCAGAAATCCAGTTGAGTACCTGCGGTAAAATTACCAAGATTTACACCATCACCCAGCTTGAGCGCATTACCACCCCAACCACCAACACAGCCGTTTCCTTCACAAGAAATATCGTTAAAAACTAGCCCAGACTTATTAGTAGTTCCTGCGGCATCGAAGGCTAACTGGTTTCTATAACCAGCACCCTCATTGATAAAGTAAACAGAAACATTGTGGTCGTATTTGAGGTTTAATTTAGTTGGGTCTAATTTAAACTGACCGCTATTTGGAATTTCAATGCCTTCTGCTTGAACAAATTGTTGGAAAGGGGTGTCGTTAAAACCAGTTTGAGACTTATTAAGTACTGTTGGTTGACTCCAAGAATCATTCCAAGTAAAACCAGAAGCTGATGCCGTTTCTACTTTCGATACTAATCCGGTCAAGGTAGCTGTAGCAGCAATCAAAGCGGTGAATAAAGTACGTTTCATAACAGAGTCATTAATTAGGGAATACAAGTTAGCAAATGCTCTGATGAGCAGCGATTTCTCTTTTGTCGTCCCTTACTTCTAACAGTTATGCTTCTAGAAAGTCAATCTTGTTTTTGCGCTTTTTTAGTATATTCAAATAGCTCTTTATTTAAAGTGATTTTACTTAAAAAAGACTATTATTCATTCGCTAATACACTGTTATTAGCACTGAGGTTTCAACTTAATATATGATGAAAAATTGATGAAAAATTTATATATTTTATGAAAATAAGATATGCAATTTATAGAGTTAAAGCCTAAAACCTAAATCTCTAGCGATTTTCCAAGAGACAAAGTACATAGGTAGGTTCGTGGTGTCATACGTATCTACTTCAGCCTTGGCAAATAGAATTCGGGGTTATACAAACAAAATTGATCTTCGTACTTACGTTGAGAAACGTAGTAGTCCATTAAATCAACGAAATCTGAGTAAATAAATTTGTAGTCAGGACTTTAGTCCTTGTTTGAAGCACTGAAGTGCTTAGTGCCTACCACACTTTCGTTTACTTGAAGTAATCCGCTTTTTCGAGTTGAGGGCGAGTTTCTTGACGCCATCAAATAAAAGTCCCATAGTAGTCTGTCAACATCCACTGGGTTATCGTCAGAATCTGGAAGTTATGCCAAGGATGGGAGACAATTTCCAGGGTTGTGCTTAAAGATAACGGTCTTTGCTTCGACTTGATGAATATATTTTAAGGTTAAAATAATCAAGCTTTTCCAGAGCTACATCACCCCCCTCGCAGATAGAATTCATATATGAACCCTACACAAGAAAAACTAAAAATTCAGTTTGAGCAGGCTTTAGCCGCAGCTTTTGGTGCTGACTTCGCCAGAATAGATCCTATTTTGGTTGCTGCTAGTAATCCTAAATTTGGTGATTATCAGGCAAATGTAGCTTTATCCCTGAGTAAAAAGTTAGGAAAGCAACCAAGATTAATCGCATCTGCCATAGTTGATAAATTAGATGTATCCGAAATCTGCGAACCACCAGAAATTGCTGGGCCAGGATTTATCAATCTGAAGCTGAAAACAGTATACCTGGAAGCACAACTGAACGCTATTCAAGGAGATCCCAGGTTAGGAGTCCCAACGGCGAAAACACCACAACGGGAAATTGTGGATTTTTCGAGTCCGAATATTGCTAAAGATATGCACGTCGGGCACTTGCGTTCTACAATTATCGGTGATGCGATCGCCCGCGTTCTTGAATTTCAAGGACATGATGTCCTGCGGTTAAATCACGTCGGTGATTGGGGTACGCAATTTGGCATGTTAATCGCCTATCTGCGAGAAGTCCACCCCCAAGCCCTGACTACTGCTAATGCTTTAGATATCGGCGATTTAGTCACTTTTTATCGCCAAGCCAAACTCCGGTTTGATGCAGATGAAGCTTTTCAAGAAACAGCACGCCAAGAAGTCGTCAGATTACAAGCAGGTGCCCAAGATACACTCCATGCTTGGAAATTACTGTGCGAACAATCACGGCGAGAGTTTCAAGTAATTTATGATTTGCTGGATATCAAGTTAATTGAACGAGGGGAATCTTTCTACAATCCCTTACTACCAGGAGTTGTGAAAGATTTAGAAAAATCTGGATTACTGGTAGAAAATCAAGGGGCAAAATGCGTTTTTCTGGAAGGGTATACAAATCGAGAAGGTGAACCCTTACCTTTAATTGTGCAGAAATCAGATGGCGGTTATAACTACGCCACTACAGATTTAGCATCCCTGCGTTACCGGATTCAGCAGGATGAAGCAAAGCGGATAATTTATGTAACAGATGCTGGACAAGCAAACCATTTTGCCCAGTTTTTCCAGGTAGCACGCAAAGCTGGATGGATTCCCGATGATGTGGAATTAGTACATGTGCCTTTTGGGTTGGTGTTAGGAGAAGATGGTAAAAGAATCAAAACTCGTTTTGGGGACAGTGTAAGGTTACGGGATTTGTTAGATGAGGCAGTTGTGAGGTTTCGGGAGTTACTTGAGACAAAAATTCAAGAAGAAGGTCGTAATGAAACTGAAGAGTTTAAAACTCATGTTTCTAAAGTAGCCGGCATCAGTGCTGTTAAGTATGCTGACCTTAGTCAAAACCGCACCAGTAACTATATTTTTAGTTACGACAAAATGCTATCTGATAAAGGCAATACTGCACCCTATATGCTATATGCTTATGCCCGGATTCAAGGGATTAGCCGCAAGGGTGAAATTAACTTTGAGGAGTTAGAAAATAATGCTGTAGTCTTAGAGCATGAAACCGAATTAGCGCTAGCAAAATATTTACTTCAACTCGATGAAGTTATTAATACTCTAGAGCAAGATTTATTGCCTCATCGTTTATGTGAATATTTGTATGAACTGAGTAAAAAATTCAATCAGTTTTATGACCGCAATCAAGGAGTTCGGGTGTTGGATGCCGAGGAACCCCAGCGAACATCCCGCTTGATTCTGTGTGATTTGACCGCTAAAACCCTGAAGTTGGGATTATCTTTGTTAGGAATTCAGGTATTAGAAAGGATGTAATATATTTTTCTAAACGCAAAGGTACGCAGGGAAATAAGAGTTAAACTGAAGTTAATTTTTCTTTGTGTCCTTTGCATCTTAGCGGTTATTTAATCACAATTGGTGGAATTATACAAGAAGTTTTGTTGGAGACTTACAAATGGTACGGACACCATCAAAAAACATAACTTTGGCAGAGTTTATGATGCTACCAGAAACCAAGCCCGCTAGTGAATACATCGATGGGCAAATTATTCAAAAACCTATGCCACAGGGAAAGCACAGTATAATTCAAGGTGAAATGGTTAGCATTATCAACTTAAGCGTCAAGCCCAAGCGAATTGCTCGTGCTTTTCCAGAACTGCGGTGTACATTTGATAGCAGATCAATTGTCCCAGATGTGGCAGTATTTACTTGGGAGAGAATTCCCCGCGATGAAAATGGCCAAGTTGCGAACGTTTTCCAAGCCGCTCCCGATTGGACTATCGAGATTCTATCACCCGACCAAAGACAAACCAAATTTACAAAAAATATTTTACATTGCCTAAATTATGAAACACACATGCGCTGGCTGATCGATCCAGAAGAACAAACTGTGTTTGTGTACATACGCAATCAACAGCCAGTGATGTTGGATGAGCTAAAAGATTTACTTCCTGTGCCAGATTTTGCAAGTGAGTTGAAGCTGACGGTCGGAGATTTACTTGGTTGGTTATCGGAGTAAAAAACACAAACTGAATTAGGAAATCTGCTAAGTGCAACAGGTTTTATGGGTAGGAATTGGTTGTAAACGGGGAACTTCATGGCAGTTAATTGATTTGGCAATTGAAAAAGTATTTGAAGAAAATCAACTTTGCCAAAATGCGATCGCGGGTATTGCTACCATCGATACTAAAGTCTCAGAAGTTGGCTTAGGAGAATTTTGCAACCTACGCAATTTGCCCCTAAAAGCTTTTTCTGCCGAAGTTCTTCGCCGTGTCTTGGTTCCTAACCCCAGCACAATTACCAACCAAGAAGTAGGTACACCCAGCGTAGCAGAAGCAGCGGCTATTGTTGCAGCCACTCAATTCAACTTTTTATTGACTGATTCTCTCTCTATCAGCACAGAACAATTGCGGGTAAAATTCTTAGTTTCCAAACGAATTTTCCAATTAAAAGGGCAACCAGGAGCATTAACGCTAGCTGTTGCCCAATCTGCAAATTTTAATAATTTTTCTACTCAACAACTCTCAAAAGATAGTTAATGATGCTAGAAACAATTGCTAGTACAATTGAACCAAATAAAGCAGGTAAAAAGCCCTTAATTTCAAAACCAGAACCAGGAGTTAGGACACTTGCCAACCAAAGGGCTAAACCATTGATCACTAATGTAAATAAACCAAAGGTGAGCAAGGTAATCGGAAATGCCAAAAGACGCAAAATAGGCCTGATAAACGCATTAACAAGCCCGATAACCACTGCCGCAACCAGGGCTACAACAAAATTATTGACAATAAAACCATCAACAATTTTAGAAGTGATCAATAACGCCACCGCAGTACCGAGCCAAGTTAATAAAAAGTGTTGCATAAGTTTTTTTAGAAGAATTAACCGTAAGTTTAATTAATTTGACTTTTGTCCATTGCGATCTGTAACATACAGCAGAATTCAGGAGCAAAGCCGGAGATGCTCTGCTGGCATAGAGAAATACTTTTAATCCCAGTATCTTTATCGTATTGCACGATGTACCTAAGTCAACTAACCAGTGACAATGCGATCGCATACAGCCCCAATCCATAATTTTATTCAAAGACAAAAAGGACAAGGAAGAATTTACTCCCTTATCCCCCTTATTCCAAAAGTTGAATAATGATAATTTAAGTTCCCTAACGCCGCAAAAGAATTTCCCAAGTAGCCCCCCCAGCTACGCCGTCAGGTTCTAAACCATAACGCTTTTGTACAGCTTTAACAGCGGCCTCGGTTGTCGCGCCAAAGTCTCCATCTACATCGCCTTTTAAGTAACCAAGCTTTTTCAGTTGTTGCTGCAATTTGACAACTTCCGAACCACGTAACCCTATACGCAAAATTGGTAATCCTTCTGAGGTGTATTGAATACCAGGGGTTCGTTTAGTACTTGTATTTGACTGAGTTCGGGTAGTTTGTCCGCTACGTGTAGTTGACTGAGTTCGAGTAGTTGATGTAGTACGCTGCGGTGTTTTTTGAGCTTGTCTAGGGTTAGCAGGCCTTGGTTCAGGGTTGCTAGCAGCTTGTGTTGCAGCTTTCTTCGGTGGTTTGGGGCTGGTAGCGGCTTGTTTCTTTGGTGGTTTGGGGGTGCTAGCAGCTTGTGTTACAGGTTTCTTTGGTGAGTTTGGGTTGGTGGGAACTTGGGTTACAGCTTGTCTTGGTGGGTTGGGATTTGCAACGTTGGTGAGGCTGGTAGCCTGGGTTGGAACGGGAAAATTTGTCGCTGAGTTAAATCTTTGCCCAGATGAAGGAACTGTTGATGCTACTATCGGTTCTCTGGGAAAAAGTCGTTGCCATGTGGTGGCATCAACGATGCCATCTGGATTTAAGCCAGCTGCTTGTTTAAATCGGGAAACAGCACCAGCTGTATTTTCACTATATATACCGTCTACTACACCAGAGTAAAAACCCAAAAGTTTCAAAGCTGCCTGAAGTTCAGATACGCGTTCGCCTTGGCTACCAACTTTCAGGGTAGGACGGCTGATACTATCTACGGGGTTTACTTGGGCTATTTTTTGTGGGGCTGCAATTGATACTAGAGCAGAGGAGGTAATGAGCAGAGGTGTAGCGGAGAACAGGAGTATTTGAGTTGCTGATAAAGACTTAAATCTCTTTGTCCACCAAGCTTTTTGCCGTTTTTCCATTCTACAGCGATTTACAGTTGGATGTAGTAATTTTAAGTAACTCAAAATACTTGCTGTCGGGCTGTGTTGCATGGAATTTACTCCCAGAATATTCTGATGCTAATGGTACAGCCGCTTGGTGTAAAAAACAGCTGTTACACAAAGCGATATCTACCTTTTCGCCGTGATGGGCTACGTCTGTACCATCATCTACCTTATGCGATCGCCCCATTAATTGCTGCTTCTTGGCCAACTAAAGACACATAAGGTTCTTTTAAATACTTACAAGCTGCGGCGATGGCGTCTTGGGCATTCACAGCCGCAATCAGTTCTTGGAACTTAATGTCAAAATCAATTCCTAACCCCAAAATCTCATACCAACCGTATATCTGAGCAATTTGTCCGTTCGTTTGTTTACCCAAAGCATACTGTCCCAGAATCTTGTTTTTAGCAGCTTGGAGGGCACTTGGGGATATTTCGCTGGTAGATAATAAATCTACTTCTGTACGCAATCCTTCTAAGGCTATGGTGGTATTTTCTGGTGCTGTACCCATATAAACCACAAACGATGCTGGGTATAGCCTGGTTGAATAAAAGGCAGATACCTCGTAAGCCAAACCTCGCTTTTCCCGCAATTCGACAAACAAGCGGCTAGAAAGCCCATTTCCTAAGTAGGTACACAGCAATTTCAGTGGGGCATAGTCAGGAAAACTTACTGATGTTCCCATATAACCAAGCATCACGATTGATTGTTGCGTCTGTTGTGGCTTCAGCCTTACCTGTGGTTCCACCCTAATTTCAGGTAAATTGAGTGTTGGCAGTGCTGATGCTGGAACTTGCCAATCACCGAAAAGTTTTGTTACCAATGCTACTGCATCTGTGGGTGTGACTCGACCCGCAATACTAATTACCAGATTATCGGGACGGAAATAAGTTTGATGATACTGCACTAAGTCTGCACGAGTTAAGCTGCTCATGGTTGTTTCATCTCCCAATACCGACATAGCATAGGGATGATTTTGGTACATTACCTGCCGCATTTGCTCATAGGCCACAGTGAAGGGTTGCTCTTTTTGCGAACGAATATCTTGTAGTGCTAAACGCCGTTCTAGTTCCACTTGGACTTCGGGAAAAGTAGGCGATCGCAAAATCTGCCCTGCCAATGTTAAAATTTCGGCAAAATCGGATGTTACCGTCTTGAAAGATAGTAAAAAATAATCAGTGGCGGCATCTGCACTTAAACTCGCCCCAACAGACTCGACTTTTTCAGCAATTTCCAAGCTAGAAAGTCCATCGCATCCCTTTGTCATCACTGCTGATAACAAATGTGCCAACCCTGCTTGTTCTTGGTTTTCGTGACAACTGCCGGCACGCACAAAAATTCGGGCTGCAATAATGTCCGCAGCAGGATTTTCTGCCACTAGCACGACAATACCATTGTTTAATACAGTGCGATGGATAGGCGACTTTTGCAGCAAGGTTGTCATTTGTTATTTGTCCTTTGTCATTAGTTATTTGTCATTACTTTTTCCACCCATCCCGGCGTCTCCTCATCTTCCATACCTAACATGGTCTAAGCACAGTAACCGCATAATTTTGCGGTGAGAGATACTGTTTAGCTAATTTTTGCAGTTCTTGGGCATCAAAAGACTGAATTTCCTGGGGGTATGTCACAGCTAATTCGGCTTGGGCTATTGTATTGTAGTATCCGTAAAGTCCTGTGAGTTGATTTGGCGTTTCAGTAGAAAAGGCATACTCGTTACATAGTAGCCTGCGCGAGCGGGCTAGTTCCTGTTGACTGATTTCCTGAGTCTGTAACTTATCTAAATGCTCGCAAATCAACGACTCAACTTTTTCTACATTTTCTGGTTCCAACCAGGCAGTAATTGTAAATAAACTCGATTCCCGCTGCAAAGAAAAATTACTACAAATTCCTTGTACTAATTGCAGATCTTCCCGCAAATCACGTACTAAACGTGAAGTCCGCCCTTCTGCTAATAACACCGACAACAAATCTAAGCCATAGGCAGTGTGGATTTCTTCTACTCCTGGTACAACCCACGCCATTAACAATCGCGCCTGCTCTATGCGTGGTAAACATAGTTCTTGACGACGAATTTCTGTTATTATCGGCTGTCCCACTTTTTCAAACTGCGGACAATGACAAGGTTCGGCAAAATCAGCAAATGAACGATTTACTAATTCCCAAGCTGCCTGCTGATTTATGCCACCTGCAATTACCACTGTCATGTTTTCTGGTTGGTAATGGGCACGGTGAAAGCAGCGCATTGCTTCTGGTGACTGCTGCATCAGTTCTTGCTCAGTACCCAGTACCGAACGTCCGTAAGGGTGATGCCCATAGATGCTGCCAATCAAAGCTTGGAATCCTATCCAGTCAGAATCGTCATTGCACGAGCGAATTTCCTCTAGTACTACGTCCCGTTCGCGGCTAAATTCATCTTCTGGAATTGCCGCATTCAGCAGTAGTTCTCCTAAGTGCGGCAGGGTATCTTGCAAATAAGGCGCGGCTGTGGTCAGCGAATAATGAGCATAATCATAGCTTGTTGCCGCATTACTAACACCACCCCGGTTTTCAACGTTGTGGTCGAACATTCCAGGGGGTAGTGTTGCTGTACCTTTAAAAATCATGTGTTCTAAAAAGTGCGCCATACCGAACCACGGTTCTGGCTCTAGGGTTGTTCCAGCGCGCACCCAAACATCGGCCACAACTACAGGTGTAGTGGGAATTTCTTGATGAATAAACGTTAAGCCACTGTCTAGTCGGAAGACCGAGGCTGGAAATACGGTATTAGTTAGTTGTTGTGACAATTTTTTGTAGCTTTAACCACAATTTCATTCAATTGTGCGATTTTAACTCCGAATGTTACCTAAATTAGAATCATGTTATACAGATTTTGTTTTTATTAGCAGGTAGCGCCCAATTGAACTAGACGCCACAGGTTTGCTACCCTAACGCCTATTCCATCGAAATTAAAACCCCTATAAGTAATTTTTTTCGATGCATGGAATACAGTCAAAAGCTTTAATTTGCGTCGTTTCCAATTTTTTGAATTCTACTTTTAAATTTCTGATTTCTAATATAAGTTTTACTAATTTAAATAATTAAAGCTCCCAAATTCTAACTGACTTTGGGAGCTAATAATTTTAAGTTCACCGCGACGCCGTTTTACCTAAGTTTATGACCTGGGTTTATCCAGGTGGGAACCTAAATTCCTCGTTTAAAGTTTCCGGGTACATGCCCGGTCTACTGCCACGAGAAATATTGACTCCCTTGTCTTTAAAGGCATAGATCAAAAAACTTGATGGCAGTCACCAACGTCGTAGTGCAACTAACTCATTATAGCTTTCAAAAAGATGTTGTGTGTTCAACATCGAAAGTTTCTCAAAATTTAGCTGGGATACCAGATAGATTCTATGGTTTGGGCAACAGCGTTCGCCAACGGCGTCGGCGCAGCCATCGCTTGCTCTCGATTTTGATTATCCAGCAAAACGGTGACATGTCCCAACTTTCGCCCAGGACGCGATTGAGTTTTACCATACCAGTGGACATGCGCCTGGGGAATCTCTGCTATTTGTTGACGCTGGCTTTGGTAATCGCTGTGAGAATTTTCATACCCCAATAGGTTCACCATCACAGCACCAGCACACTGTAAACTAGGATTTCCTAAGGGTAAACCACAAACTGCCCTTAGCTGTTGCTCAAATTGAGAAGTTTCACAAGCGTCAAGGGAAAAATGGCCAGAATTGTGGGTGCGGGGAGCAATTTCATTTACCAGCACTTTGCCATCAGTGGTGAGAAATAGCTCAATTCCAAAGATACCCACTACTTGCAGGCTATTTAATAGAGTATGTGCGATCGCTTCTATTTGTGCTACTTGATTAGGGGTAATTTCAGCTGGCGCAATTACCTGCCGACACACTTGTTGTTTTTGTTGGGTTTCTACCACTGGATAGGTAACTATTTCTCCGTCCACAGAACGAGCTGCCATGACTGCTAGTTCTCTTTCAAAAGGTACAAATTCTTCTAACAAAAAAAGTGATTGATTTAGAGTTTTTGTTATAGTTTCATAACTTAACTTTTCTTCTAAAGCAGCTAAGTCCTGAATTATGAAAGTACCCTGACCATCGTAACCGTGGCGTCGGGATTTCAGAACCACAGGAAAACCTAGATGTTCTATTTTTGATTTGAGATTTTCTGTTTGTTCGACGGCGAAAAATCGAGGAACTGGCAAGCCTAAATCCCTTAAATAGCAACGCTGATCATATTTATCTAAAAGAGGAGTTAATGCTTCTAATCTTGGACGGAAACAAACACCTTGTTCTGCTAAAACAGATAAAGCATCTAAGTTAACAAATTCATTTTCAAAGGTGATGACATCGCATTTTTTCGCTAATATTTCTGTAGCACTGGCGTCATCTACAGGAGCAAAAACAATTTCTTGAGCGATTGACACCGCCGGATCGCCTTCACTAGGAGTTTGTACTACTAATTCTACTCCTAGCTTGCGTGCTGCATCTGCCATCATCCAGGCAAGTTGTCCGCCACCAATTACACCTACACGTTTCATTAACATCCCAGAGAATCACGAGTTTGCACACCTGTTTTGGAATTCACACCACTGGCTTGTGTACACAGTTCTTTGATTTGCGCTTTATCCAAAATTGCATCTGTAAAATCTGCACCGTCTATATTCACATCATTAAAGATGGCGCGGAGCAAAAGGGCTTCTTTGAGAACAGCATCACTCAAATCTACCTTAGTCAAGTTTACCTGATCGACCATTGCATTCGTTAAATCTGCTCCGTGGAGATTTGCTTGCGTCATCACCGAAGCACTCAATACTGCTCCCCGCAAATCAGCGTTTGTAAAATTAGCAAATTCCATGTTGGCGTTAGAAAACTCCGCAGCTTGTAAACTTTGACCAGAAAAATCACGTCTCGACAACTCTGCATTACTAAATGAGAGTGGATGAGTCCAGTTTACCGCCAGTGCAGGATGGGCCACGCACCATACAATAATCCCCAAAAGTAACGCCAATCCTTGCCGCCAAAACATATCCAGAGCCAATTTTGTGTATAATCGCTGCATTGTAAGCTTACCGCATTTGAATATTAAGTTGACTGCGCGATCGCAATTGCGACTAGCAGCCCTCCTACTGAACTTGGGAATCTATAATTTCCCCTGCTTAATATTTTGTAACGTGAAAACAGCCTGCGCTTCTCATCTTGAGCAAAATTATTTCTGCGACTTTAGGCACAAAGGGTGGATTACTTGGGTGGAGTATGGGGCGATGTCTACGACGGGCTACGCCTACGCAACATCATACCAGCAGAATTATTACCAAAGACTGATACAAATAACTTTCTATTTTTTTAACTCTCAAGGAATGATTTCAAGCTATGTCTACCAATAGCTAAACCTACATCCATCGATTTATTTACAATTCTTAACTTTAAGTTTTTCACGTAAAGTTTATTTTCATTTGAAGTCAACAGATTCTATCCACTGCTAGGCTTTTAATTAAGCAAAGCAATGTTTGAGCCTAATTATCATTTATCTCAACTGCTTCACAAAGCTTAAAAATACCATAGATAGAGTTGATTTTATACCGAATTAGTTATATTTTCATGAATCTCCAAGAGATTATCTTCACCAACTACACAAATTCCACAAACAGAACTCCCAACTGCGATGATTAATCATTACTCACTTCAATGGATTGAGGCATGGTGCCAAGAAAATGGCTGGACAGATTTATTTGTCGAGCGGCGTAACAACTTCTGGGCTTTCCCTCCGGGTGGAGTAATGCCCGAACCGATTCCAGTTCACGTTCTCAGAGTGATTAAAGCCGAGAAGGGGTTGACTTTTGAAGAACGATTGTGGTCTAGCTCAGCAGTAATTGGCACAATCTTCGCTATTCTTTTTACCATTTGGTTCCAGTCTCCGATGCCATTAGTTTTAGCTTTCGCTTTTAACGCAGTTACGGTGGCTCAATTGGAACTTGAGGATGCCTAAATTTATAATTTTGGGCTTTGGTATTAAAACTGCTTTTGTTACAAGTAAACAAGAGCAGTTTTTAATTTAAGAAAAAGAGACGAAATTACCACAACTTTAGCTAAAGATTATTAGTTATTCATTGATGAATTCTGTTTGTTGACAGATGCAGATATTTTAAGACATTAGCATTTGACAGACACATCTGTTACATTGCTGCGAAACTGCACCATAGCTTCACTAGCACCGAAATGTGATGCAATCTGAGGTAACAACATCTTTCGTTGTGTCGCCCATAGTAAACCACGTTTAGGAATTTGAAGACATCCTCCCAGAAAAGTTGCTTCATCTTCGTTGTTCTGTTTGCGTTTTGGTAGTCCAGTTACCGAATCAAAGCCAACAGGCTTATGATTGAACAACACATGAGCTATTTCATGCATCAGATTTGATTCATACCGTGTAGGTGCATGACGCGGGTTGTATACAATCCATAGTGGGTTATAGCGTATAATCCCTGCTGACCAACCATCGCTAGCAAGTAATACTGCTACTTGCTCTGGCTCTAAATTCGGAACCTGATCGGGTATAAAAAGTCTTGCTCCTAACTTAGTTGCTAGAATGTCTGCGGGTAAAGGTTCAAACGATCGCACTCGAAGTAAGCTTCGTTGTTCGGTTGCGATCGCTTCACAGCGTTGCCTAAATTCCGGCGATAGACTTTGAATTAATGACATATCTTTAGGGATCTTGCTTCAATTCGCCATCATTTTGAGACAAATCGCGATACGCTGCTTTAACTAAAGATGCTAAAGCATTAGCGATCGCTGGATCAAGATTTTTGTCAGCGCGTAGTTGAATAGCGATCGCTTCAGGCGTATCCAGTTGATCCTCATCTGAGGTTCTAAACAACTCCGCAGGCGGCACTTCTAGCCAGTTACAAAGTGCCAGAAAAGTTTCCATATCCGGCATTTTGCCACTCTCTACTCGTGAAAGAGTGGATGGACTAACATTACCAATCTCCGCCGATGTTTCCCGTAGTCCTCTGCTGCCGCGTTTTTTGCGGACTAGGCTTGCTAATCGTTCTATATCTAGATAACTTCCCATTCCTTTGCTCCTGTCTCACAAAAGAACAAATGGTTTCTTAGTTGACACAAAATAAATAATATTGTACGGTTTATGAAACAAATGTATCACGCTTGAAAAAGTTCGTGCTGTTAAAAAAATCCTCTAAATGAAGGATTACCTTCAATGGGAAGTAATGAATTTGATAATCTCATCCTTGGTTTAGCAGAGTTTGTCCGTCGAGATGGCAGGTATCCATATCCTGAACTGCTCCGTCATGCTCTTAATAAACTAGCTCTAGAGTTAACTGCTGTAACATACCCGCGGACTCTAACTGGTCTTTTAGGATTACTCGAAAAACCTGTAAAAACTTGGTATCCAGGGCGCTTACTGCCAAAAGAGTTTGACTCAGATTTTGGCCTGCTCTATGAAGGGGTGTTAAGTGAAGAAGCAAGTCGATATTTATATGAAGAACTACTTGAAAAAACCAAGTTGTCAGAGTTTGCCACCACTTTAACCAAACAAATTGCCATAGAGAATGTCCAGTTTCAGAAAATTTTGGAACGATTGCAAGAACTTTACAACAACAATAGCGATCCTGATCGCGTTCAGCAAGAATATGTTTTGCTGCGCCGATTTTTGATTGAGAATGGTTACACAACTCCGGCACAGCTTCGCAAAGCTTTTTTAAAAAGCCGACATATTGATATTGAAGAAGTGGGCGATTTCTACGATGAGTGTCAAGAAAATGAGGCTTGTTGGAATTGTGATCGCTGCGGCCCTTTGTTTAAAAAGTATGGAAAGTTACGTGGTATTAAACCCAGTGCTTGCAACGATCATCGCCAAAATTTGCCATTTATTCGACAAATCACCTGGAAACAAGGGCTGCGTCGTCTGAAGTTTGGTATCCATTTGCGTATTTGTTTACCGGGTATACCTGAGATGCGTTTATTTAAAGCGTTGGAAGAACTTCAAAGCAAATATCCAGATCAGCTTTGTGCCATCCATCTTTATCCTGGTATTGATCGCTATGACTTACAACTACGCTTCTGTGACCAATCAACCTGGGCTGTAGATATTAAAGATTACCGAAGCCCCTACAATTTAGCACCAAAGCTGACACCTCTATTCGGTGAGGGCGATCTGTGTTATGACGAGAGCTTTTATGTTATTCCCATCCAACGCCTACAACAACGAGAGGACTACCTCGAAATTCTTCGTGAACAGGCGATAAAGTTGCCTAGCAGTACAAACCTTTTGAGTGATGCTGTATTTGAGGAAAGAGTTATCCATAAAATTGAGCAGTTGCGGGAAGGAAAATAGTCCATGAGTCAGATGAACTTATTTGAAGTACCAACCGAGTTTCAAGACCGACTCAAAGAGTTGAAGGAAGCAGGTTTGGATCGTACTCAAACTGAATTGTTGCTTCAAGTAGAGCTTGGCTTTGCTCTGATGGAGTATTTAGAACTTGATGATGAGCCAGTCAGCGCACCTTGGGCAATTTTGAGTGGAATGCCTTTGAGACATCCACGCTTACAGAGTTTGAATGAAATGGAACGTCGAGCGATCGCTAACACTCGCCAAATTGTTCCATTTTCCGCCCGTTTCGCTTGGTTAGGCGCACTGCGTTCTTATCTAAGGATTCCTCTAGATTGGCGTAACTATCACGAATTTACTCCGCAAAACTGGGATAGCTATATTATTAATGCTGCCAAAAATCTCCGGCATCAAGTTCATCAAGATTTGTACGAACGTTGCTTAAATACCAATTTAGATTTCCGGCTTCGCAAAGTTAAACGGGTAGAAGCCAGAACCACTTATCAATTTGAGGCAAAGACAGGAGAAGAGACGGTTATAGTACCAGTCAGATTTACACAGCAGCAAGTACGAAATGCTCAAATACAGCCGTCACCTTGGTTTGCGTCTCGTTCTCGTACTTCGTTTTCGCTTCGTATTTCAGATTTAGAGCTAGATGCAGCATGGATTGATCAGCGAGAGGAAGCGTTAGCGCGTCAATATGGCTGGAATCAAACTGGTAGAGGACACTGGGTTGATCGCTTTCGCAAAATTAATTTCCACAAAGTTCAGGAGAACGGAACACTGTTTCCGCAAGAGGAGCAAATTCTTGAGTTAGATGGCTTCACAAATATTGCAGGCATGGTTGCTTCTGGAAAAACCACGGTTTCGCAGTTGTTCAGTGTTAATATTTTGCGGCATCATTGCGATCGCCGGATCACGTTAGTCGTTACGCAAATTTCTCACAAACAATAAAAAATCAATTCACATCGCTTGATGTAAGAC
>NZ_CAWUDO010000109.1:0-23042 GCF_963920935.1 Nostoc sp. CCY 9925
CTCGACGTTGACCTTCTGAGGCTCGACGTTGACCTTCTGAGGCTCGACGTTGACCTTCTGAGGCTCGACGTTGACCCTTTGTTCGCAAGCGATCGCCTGTGAGAGTTGAGAGATGAATATAATTGCGATCGCTAGAGTACAATTAGCTTGCTCCGATGCAGGCGATCGCCCCACTCAAATTGTAGAATGATGAGCGATGCTAAAAATCAGCTTTGACTCCTAAATGCAGAAGAAGCCCAGCCTTTTCTCTCTGTTCCTTTGCGTTTTCCTCAGCGTTCCTCTGCGTTAAAAAACAATCTCCTCACTCATCCGTTGTTCCAACAATTCCAATAACCCATCCACATCTTTACCAGCTTGCTCAAAACAAATCGGTGGTGCTGGTTCTGGTGCAAACTGAATTAACTTAATTTCACCCTTACCGATACCAATCATCACAACTTCCACTTCTGGCTTATGATTCTCAACAATTCCCAAAATTTCTTGCAGCCGATTTTCAACTTTATCATTTAATTTTTCTATCTGCTCTTGCGGACAATAAACAAAATGCGGCTTTGGTTGCAAATCAATACCAACAGTACCCTGACTGTCCCCATTTACTAACCATAATCCCCAAAATAACGCCGCCAATTCTTGCTGATTTGCTTTGACAAACTTATCCAACTGGCGACGCCACTTGTTATCTCCTGTTTCCGGCTGACTGCTACCAAACATCATAAATAATTCGTAGTTCGTAATTCGTAATTCGTAATTAAGAATGGGTGAGATTTATCTCAAGCCACTTTGTACGCGCCAGAGGCTGGAATAGATACCATTTTGCTCTAGTAATTCTTCATGGGTTCCTGATTCTACTAATTTCCCATGTTCCATGACATAAATGCAATCGGCATTGCGGATGGTGGAGAGACGATGAGCGATCGCAATTGTAGTTCTATCTACTGTAATCCGTTCTAGCGATCGCTGGATAGCGGCTTCTGTCTCATTATCCACCGCTGAGGTCGCCTCATCTAAAATCAAAATGGGGGGATTCTTCAAGACTGCACGGGCGATCGCAATCCGTTGTCTTTGTCCACCAGATAACTTTTGTCCTCTTTCCCCCACAATTGTCTCATAACCTTCGGGCAAGTTAATAATAAATTCGTGCGCCTCAGCTATCTTCGCAGCCGTGATAATGTCTTGCTCTTTGGCATTAAAGCTACCATAAGCAATATTCTCTGCTACAGTGCCATGAAATAGAAACACATCTTGACTCACCAAACCAATGCAACGGCGTAAATCTTGCAAATTCAAACTTTGCAAATCAATACCATCAACAGTAATGCTTCCTGTTTGCACTTCATACAATCGCAACAAAAGTTTGACTAAAGTGCTTTTCCCAGAACCCGTAGAACCTACAATTGCAATAGTTTTGCCGGCGGGAATATCCAAAGACAGATTTTTAATCACTGGAAATCTATCTTTATAGGCAAAATAGACATTTTTAAATTGTACTTCTCCTCGTACTTCATCCACAGGTAACGCGACATTTCCTGTATGAATAGCGATAGGAGTATCTAATAAATTCATCACTCGAGTAGTAGAAGCCATTGCCCGTTGATATTGGTCAAAAGTTTCGCCTAATCTTGTTAAAGGCCACAGCAAACGCTGGATTAAAAACACCAATACGCTGTAAGTGCCAACAGACATTTTTCCAGAAACCGCCGCCATCCCGCCATATAACAATAACGCCGTAAAACCCACCAAAATTAACATCCGAATTAACGGTACAAAAGCCGCAGAAAGGGCAATTGCTTTGGCATTACTGCGACGATAAGCTTCACTATCTATTTCCAAACGATAGGCTTCATAAACTTCAGCAGTAAAACTTTTAATAGTAGTAATACCGCTGATATTATTTGCCAAACGTGAGTTGAGGAAACCTACCTTTTCCCGCACCTCAGAATAGCGAGGTGCAAGTAGTCGTTGATAAGCAAACGAACCCCAGAGAATAAATGGCATCGGCGATAGAGCCATCCACGCTACACTAGGAGCCAATATAAAGAAAGCACCGCCAATAATTAGCACAGTTGTGGCAACTTGAATGATATCATTTGCTCCCACATCCAAAAATCGCTCTAATTGGTTAATATCGTCACTGAGGACGGACATTAAACCACCAGTGCTGCGTTCTTCAAAATAAGCTAATTCTAGCTCTTGCAAATGTTTATATGCATCCAAACGTAGGTTATGCTGAATATTCTGTGCTAAATTACGCCAAAGGCGAGCGTAGGCATACTCAAAAACAGATTCTAGAATCCAAATGATGACAGTGAGGAAAGAAATAATTAAAAATTGTCGAAAGACATCGCGTACCCCTAACTGTGCAATTATGGAATCCTGTTGTTTGACTACCACATCTACTGCAACACCAATTAAGCCAGGTGGTGCCAAATCAAAAAATTTATTGAGGATAGAATAAGTAGTCGCTAGCCAAATTTGTTTACGATACTGATGTCCATAGTCAAACAAACGCTGGAGGGGATGCGTTGAATGTTTATGCCTTCTTGATACTTGATGAGATTTTAGTACGGTAGCCACGGCTTTTTGCATTTGCGTGCAATTGATATTACCACGTAATCAAGTTTTGAATCCTGAATCTGAAGAATGAGGAAATCAGGACACGGGGAGATGTTGGGATGGGGAAATGGGAAGATAATTGTTTATTCTTAACTCCTAACTTTGAACTCCTAACTCTGAACTCCTAACTATTGTACAGACGCGATTCATCGCGTCTCTAATCAACACTCATCACTCACATGGAGAAAGAAAATTGAAAAATCAACAATTTGGCAATTGGCAAAGCACAGCGTTGGGAATTGTGTTAGCAATATTAGTGATTGTTGGACTAAATTCTTTTATCATTATCAACCCAGGACAAGCAGGAGTCATTAGCATTTTGGGTAAAGCTAGAGATGGCGCTTTATTAGAAGGTATCCACATCAAACCACCTTTTATTTCCGTAATAGATGTGTATGATTTGACGGTGCAAAAATTTGAAGTGCCCGCCGAAAGTTCTACGAAGGATTTGCAAAACTTATCTGCGAGATTTGCGATTAACTTTCGTCTCGATCCGATACAGGTAGTTGAGGTGAGAAGAAAACAAGGATCTTTAGAGAATATAGTATCAAAAATAATTGCCCCCCAAACCCAAGAAGCATTTAAAATTGCAGCAGCAAGAAGAACAGTAGAAGAAGCAATTACCAAAAGAAGTGAATTGAAAGAAGACTTTGATAATGCATTAGGCGATCGCTTAGAAAAATATGGAATTATTGTCTTAGATACTAGCGTAGTAGACTTGACATTCTCACCAGAATTTGCCAAAGCAGTTGAAGAAAAACAAATTGCAGAACAACGCGCCCAAAGAGCTGTTTATATAGCGCGGGAAGCCGAACAAGAAGCGCAAGCAGAAGTGAATCGCGCTAAAGGTAAAGCAGAAGCTCAAAGACTCCTAGCAGAGACACTAAAAGCCCAAGGAGGACAATTAGTGCTGCAAAAAGAAGCAATTGAAGCTTGGAAAACTGGCGGCGCTCAAATGCCAAAAGTCCTGGTTATGGGTGGAGATTCAAAAAGCAGTGTACCCTTCATTTTCAACTTGGGAAACGTTCAAGATAAACCGTAAAAGGAATTGTAAATTAGATAACAAGCAGCAAAATTATCAAATTTGCTCTGACCTTGGAGAAATTTTACAACACATGGACGATTCCCAATTCAAGATTTAAAATCTAAAATCCAAAATAGTATGACTTGGGCTAGTCCCCGTTCAAAAACCAAAGACAAACTAATTAGGATAATAAACCAAGTTTATGGCAACCCCTAATCATCATCTCACTCCCGAAGAAGCGAAAAAAATCCTGAATAAATTCAACTGTCTAGATATCCCGCCTGTCCTCAAGCCAGCAGAAAAAACTGCAACTCGTAATGCCTTAATTTTAATGGCTAGCCTTGCTGACTATGAAATCTTAGGAATTTGTGCAGATACAGCAGAAGAAGGAATATTAGCGATGAAAACCTATTCCCTGGCCTTTGGTTATGAACCCCCAAACAATTTACCCACACCAGAAGGCCCAGTTTATATCAAATTAAATGGCAAAAACGGCTTGTGTTATCTCGATTCATATCCAGGACATCACCGTGGCGTCTTAGTCTCATGCCAATCTTTCAACGAAGACGGAATCAACGAAATGTATGGACATCTTCCCTTGGACTTATTCGTCTAAAATTCATCAATAGGTAAGGCATCTCCTTACCTTCTTCCTTCTCTTCCTTTGCGCCTTTGCGCGGCAGTCGCTTCAAGTCGGGAGACCCGCTCAACGCGCTGCCTTGCCTTTGCGTGAAATAAAAAAAACTCTATATTCTTAAATCCTATGAGTATCATTACCCTCCAATCAGTCCAAAAAGACTTTGGCATAAAAGAAATTTTAAAAGATGCCAGCTTTAGCCTCGATGCCACCGATAAAGTCGGCTTAATTGGTACTAACGGTTCAGGCAAATCAACCCTACTAAAAATGATTGCTGGCTTAGAACCCACCGATAGCGGCCAAATTTTAATCAACTCTGGTTCTAAAATCATCTACTTACCTCAGCAGCCAGATTTAGATGACAATCGCACAGTTTTAGAGCAAATTTTCGCCGACAGCGGCGAACACATGACTTTAGTGCGTGAATACGAGGAACTTTCTGATAAATTGGCTCACTATCCAGATGATAGTCAACTGATGTCACGCCTTTCTGTGGTGATGCAACGGATGGATACAACTAATGCTTGGGAACTAGAAACCAATGCTAAAATCATCCTCACCAAATTAGGAATTTCTAACTTTGACGCTCAAATCAGCACTTTATCTGGAGGCTATCGCAAACGTATTGCGCTAGCAACAGCCTTACTAGCAGAACCAGATGTTTTGCTCATGGATGAGCCAACAAACCATCTCGATGCTCTTTCTGTAGAATGGTTACAAAGTTATTTAAATCGCTATCGCGGCGCACTTTTTCTGATCACCCACGATCGCTATTTTTTGGATCGCGTTACCAATCGTATCATCGAAATTGACCGAGGCGACATTTACACTTATACAGGTAACTATTCATACTACCTGGAAAAGAAAGCTTTAGCTGAAGAATCTGCTGTTAGCAGTCAACGCAAACATCAAGGACTCTTACGGCGCGAGTTGGAATGGCTCAAAAAAGGGCCGAAAGCCAGAAGTACCAAACAAAAAGCTAGAATTGACCGCGCTCACGCTTTGCGGGATACTGAGTTTAAACAAGTTCAGGGTAAAGTCGATATCTCTACAGTTGGTCGTCGTATTGGCAAAAAGGTTATTGAATTAAATAACGTTTCTAAAGCTTATAACGGACGCACCCTGATTAAAGATTTTAGCTACGAATTTAGCCCAGAAGACCGCATCGGCATCATTGGCGCTAACGGTGCGGGTAAATCCACTTTAATGGATATTATTACTGGACGAATTCAGCCTGATTCTGGCATTGCAGAAATTGGGACTACAATTCACATTGGTTATTTTGACCAGCATTCTGAAGAATTGCTGTCAGCATTAAACGAAAATCAGCGCGTGATTGACTACATCAAAGAAGAAGGAGAGTTTGTCAAAATAACTGACGGAACTCAAATTACTGCTTCCCAAATGTTGGAGCGATTTCTGTTTCCTGGCAATCAACAATATGCCCCAATTCATAAACTTTCTGGTGGCGAAAAACGTCGTTTATTTCTGTTGCGCGTTCTCATGAGTGCGCCGAATGTTTTGATTTTAGATGAACCGACAAATGATTTAGATGTCCAGACATTGGCAGTACTAGAAGATTATCTAGAAGATTTTGTCGGGTGTGTAATTGTAGTTTCTCACGATCGCTACTTTCTTGACCGCACCATCGACACAATCTTTTCCTTTGAAGAAGGCGGTAATCTGCGGCAATATCCAGGCAATTACTCAGTTTATTTAGACTATAAGAAGGCTGAAGAAGTAGCACAGCAACAAGCTGCTAATACTAAAGAAAAGCCGAAAAATGTCGAACCCCAAAATGGTGCATCTTCAGCCAAAAATATGGAGAATCAAAAGCGGCGGAGATTATCCAATTGGGAGAAAAAAGAATTTGACCAGTTAGAAGGGAAAATTGCCCAGTTAGAAGCTGATAAGGCAGAAGCGGAGAAAACACTCGCAAATGTTCCACCGGGTAACTATAGCCAAGTGCAGAAACTGTATGAGGAAGTCGAATCCCTCAAGCAAGCGATCGATGTCGCGACTGAACGCTGGTTAGAATTGGCTGAGATGGAGTCTTAATAAATGTGCAAAAGCTGAGTAAGCCGACTAGCGTTCGCGCCGTCGGCATCACAAATTGATGATAATTTCAGTTACGATTTAGCCGCGAGTTGCGCTTTGAGGAGGATGGGAGACAACCTTTTTAGCTAAACCTAAAGTCTGCAAAATTTGGATACTCCACCAGGTTATATCAATTTCCCACCAAGATAAACCAGATTTCGCCATATGCGGATAAGTATGATGATTGTTGTGCCATCCCTCTCCATAGGTGACCAGGGATACCCACCACAGATTACGAGCGCCATCATTGGCATCAAAAGTGCGATAACCCCACAGGTGTGATGCAGAGTTCACGAACCAAGTTGAGTGCCAAAGCAAAACGCATCTAACAAACATTCCATAGAAGACAAAAGACCATCCTCCTAAGGCATACAGCAGTAGTCCGAAGGGAATTTGCAACAGTAAGAAATAGCGATCTAACCAGCGATAGAATGGTTGTCTTGCTAGATCGGGGGCATATTTTTGATAGGTGTCATAGTCAAAAAACTCTGGACGCGGGTAGAAAATCCACAGCATATGACTCCACCAAAATCCTCGTTGAGCAGAGTAGGGGTCTAGGTTGATATCTTCGGTGTGGGCGTGATGCTGGCGGTGTCCACCCACCCAAAAAATTGGCCCCCCTTGCAAAGCCAGCGCTCCAATTAAGGCGATCGCATATTCTAACCACTTGGGAACTTGGAAACTCCGATGGCTCAGTAGTCGGTGATATCCCAAGCAAATACCAATACTCCCGAATAACCAATGGAGAAACACCAGTAAACCTAATGCCGACCAAGAAAAAAACCAAGGAGCCAAAAGTGCTAAGACATGAAATGTAGTGAAAAATACTACATTAGTCCAACTGAGTTGGGGTGCATTTCCTTTCTCAGGGATGATGCCTTTGCCGAGCGCTCCAAAATTTGCGGTCATAAAAATTCCTGTTGATGGACGAGCAAGCGATTTGCCTTTTCTCGGATGCCATCCCCCAAGGGATTTCCCCAATCTCTACACTAGTTCGTTACAGTAGAGTCAAGCAAGTATCGCTTACATTTTTTATCCTAGCAGTACTCTTATTTTGTTGCAAGTATCACTTGCATTTTTATATGTCGTCTCAACTTATTTCAACTCGTCAACGCCTGATCCAAGCTGCACTTGAGTTATTTACTGCTCACGGAGTTAGTGCTACCACAACTCGCCAAATAGCTGAAAAAGCTGAAGTCAATGAAGTGACTCTATTTCGGAATTTTGGTAATAAACATGGACTACTTTTAGCTGTGCTGGAAGAGTCCGCAGCCTTCAAAAATTTAGGTGAGTCGCTGGTGCGACGGGCAACTCCTCCTGGTAATGTCTACCAAGCTCTAAAAGATTATGCAAGTGACAGCTTACACGCCTTAGAACGAGTGCCAGAGTTTGTACGCTCTGTGGTCGGAGAAGCCGACCAATTCCCGGCAGAAAATCGCCGCGCTTTAGGTAGGGGGGTAACAGAGGCAAACCGTTATGTGGCACAGTACTTAGCTACTATAATCGACCAAGGACACTTAAATACGTATCTACCCGCAGAGAAATTAGCCAGTTTGCTCAATGGGATGATTTTGGGATATGCCGTAATTGAATTTACTAGTGAATTTCATGAACTTTGGGAAGATCGGGATGATTTTCTGGAGAATTTGGTAGAGTTATTTTTACACGGGGCTATGTCATCCACAGCGGAATCAGCTAGTAACTGTTTACAAGGAAGCGTAACGCCCACAGAAATAGCTGATTTGCCTGCTAATTTGGTTCACGCAATTCTGCAACAAGCCAAAAACTTGGGACTACGAGATTACGCCTTGGCTTATGTGTTATTTGCTGCTGGGTTATCCGCTTCAGAAATAATTAACTTGGAGCGATCGCACCAGATCTACGATACTCAAGGACACTTGCTGCAAATTACAATTCCCGGATTTGTCCGGCAAGTACCTGTCAATCAGTGGATTTTAGGCAAACGCTATGGCTCTTACACTAATAATCCTCTAATTAAATGGGTGAAAAGCCGTAAAGATAATCAAACAGCCATGTTTGTCAATGAAACAGGCAAACCAATTTCTGAATCAGAGCTTCACACACGTTGGCAAATATGGAGTCAGGGATTATTAACTCCCCAAGGACAACCCCCAGTCATCGCCCAAGCACAACAAACCTGGCGAGTAGAAATGTTAATGCGGGGAATTAGCTTAGAAAACTTGAGTATTTTAACAGGTTGCGATCGCGTCCAACTACAACCCTATGCCCGCCGAGCCAAAGAAAAAGCTGCCCTAGAGCAAGCGACTCGTTTAGATAATAAACTGACGTGAATTCGATGTACAGGATTTTGACCTCACCCCCCTTCAAGGAGAGGGGAGCAAAAAGCCTAATTTTTCCTTACTCCTCCCTCTCCTCTTATGCCATTTCACGAAAAATCTGATACAAATGTAAACTCCCAAAGCTTTGCTGCATAGTTATGCCTAAACTGCGATCCCTTTGCTACTTTGGGAAAGCGATCGCTTGTTTAATTAAACGAGCGATATCGCAATTAATTATTATGTCAAGGTTTTTCAATAATCCACCACTCATCAGCATCTTTCTTTGTGGTTAAATACAGACCATTACTAACAAGCTTTTGATTTTTATAAAATACATTACTAAGGTAAACAGCATCGCCATATCTTATTTGAGCATCATTGGAATTATTCTTTGTAATTTGCCAATTTTGCTGCTGATAGGTGGTTTCTGTGGAATAGTAATAGCAGTTTGGTGTTGTCCAAGCACCTAAGACATTATATTTACCAACAAATTCTTCAGTAGATTTGATTTGGATGATCGTACTAGTCTCTACATTAGCTATTCCTCCCTTAAATTCTAAAGCGACTTTGCCAGTATTTCCTAACCTTGGATAATATTGCCTTCCATTTGCACCCCAAGATAGATCTGCACCTATGATATATTCTCCATTTTTGTTCCTTAAATAGAATTTATCACCGAATTTGATGTCTTGAGACAAAACAGGAGGATTTATTGGATCGCAAGTATGGAAGGATTCAATGAAGACTCCAATGATTTGAGGAACGGTAGAAATTGGATCTCCTGAATGCCTATTCACATCATCCATCGGCTCAAAGTTGATATCTGATTTTGGAAATATAAAACCAGCTACTTGTAACTTAATAGCACTCAATAGCTCCTTATACCTTTCAATAAGGCTATTGCTAATATGTATTGTCAATTTTGGTTTATAAGCTACAACAAACTCAGATATTCTACATCTAAGTAAACCGCTATCACTAAAAAATGTTGTCGATTGATAGTTACTGATAAATGGCCCGTTTTTTCCAAGTCCTAATATTGCGCTGTTGTACCAAGCACCTGGTTGAATCGCAATTCTCCCCAAAGCCTCTGCGTAAATTAAGATGGACTGAACTTCACCAGGTTGGATCGAGAGAGAATACCATTGACCGTTAACACTTTGATATTTTAATAATTGTTCGTTATTACTATTGCTCTCATCTGAAACTAAAGAAGTTAAATCAATTGTTACACTCTTATCACTATTTGCTTCGATTCTTTTAACCCAGTCACGTGGATTTGCTGATATGCTCCAGTCTGGTCTCCATCTCAAGATACCAGCACCATCTGTAACTTTAGTCCACCCATCAGGTACATAAATAGTATCGGCAGGATTACCTGGCGGTGGTTGCAGTTTTAACTTAATTTCTTTAAGAGTTTCCTCTGGTTGAAAACTTGGAGCAAGGGCATATATAAAAGATTGATAGTTCTCACTAAAACTTTTTGCGCTAGCAGAAAATTGAACACCAGGTTTGCACGATTGGGGCATGTGGTCACAGAACTCGTATTGTTCCTTGGATGTAGTGCCTGTTATTACGGGGTTCCAGTCCCAATCTATCGTTGGATTTAGCGGTTGGAAATTAGAAGCAGTTATGGGAAGCTCGGATATTTGTTTTACTGCATTGAGTATTGCTTCTTTAATTTTGGCTAAAGCTGGCGATGTGTTCATAATAATCTGATTCCTTATAATACTAAGTTTGGTAGGAGATTAACTCTTAATTAACTCTCCTACCAAACTTAGCTAGTTATAAATAAGCCGACCTTGATTATTTTGCCTTTTTAATTAAGGTGCATCAACTCCAGGGAAGGCAACAGTAACGCCAATAATGACTGGGTAATCAGAAGTCGATTCACCAGTAAATGTAGTGCCACCGCTTGTGCTGTGAGTGTATTCACTTTCATGTCCACCCGAACCGCCAAACTGAAATGGGCCAATACGGAATCCAGCACTTGCATTAAACTTTTGAACGTTTTTATTGTAAGTTGAGTTGCTCATGGTGATGGAAAATTTGGGCTTGTAAACGACTACTAAAGAGCTGACTCTCGTTGAGAGAAGACCCCCTTTCCCAAACAAGCCATGATCTCCACCTGTTGCCTTCCAGGGAGCATTTATTGTATAGCCTTGCCCCCCACCCAGGGCTAACTCTTTCATAAAGCCACCATCATACCAATCACCAGGAGTGACCTCGACAGCAGTAGAGGATTGCACAGAAATCGTAGCTTTTACGTTTTTGTCGGATTCTGTAAGATCCATCTTTGACCAGCCACCTGAACCATCAACCCCCCAGAAGAAGGTGTCATAACCAGCAGTACCACTAGCCCATGAGTTTTGAAGATTGTTAGTACTATCTGAAGCGTCAAGGTCTACACTAAAGCTACCTTGGCTGCCTCGTGTTAACTCTGCTCGCCAGTCACGACCACTTGTCTCGATTTTCCAATCGGGTTGCCACCGAAGAATACCAGAACCATCAGGAACTTTAGTCCAACCTCGTGGAGCGGTAGAAGATGCAGGATCGCCATCTGGAAGCTTAATGGCATCGATCGCATTTTGTAAAGTTGGTGGCATACTTGCCTTTTGAAGTTGTAAAATTAAATCCTGCACCTGGCTTTTGTTAGCGACAGCATTGTCAACAGCCTTTTGGAAAGCTACTCCTACATCTGAAGTTATCCAATCATTTATCGTCGGATACTTTGCTTCAAAGACAAGACCTCCATTTTGTTTTGCAGTTAGATAAGCCTGATTCATGTTAGACTGGGCGTTGGTTACAGCGTTATTTGCCGTCGTTAACTGATTGTTCAAATCAATGAAGTCTTGCTGCTGATCCGGAGTAAGTTTAAAAGTAACATGGGAGAGAACGCTGCGGTATGCCTGCACAAAAGCAGCATCAGCATAAGCAAAATCACCAACAGGAGACCATAAAGGCATCCCACTCATGATCTGATAAGCTCGTGGGTCAATTTGTCCGGTAGGAGCTACATTCCAGTAGAAACCTTTAGGCTGACCAAGCATCTGAAAATAATGCTGTCCATCACCTAATACTCCCTTAATAATCTGATTGTAGGTCTGGCTGAAAAGATTAGCGTTGTCCATTATGTTTTCCTCCTAAAATTTACTTGCTTTGTCTTGTTTTAAATCTGCCGATAGTTATCTCCGGGATCGTTTGGGAGATTAACCCGAAGTCCAGAAGTACCAATTTGGTGGCTTGTGACATGGGCAAATCTCGGTTGACCTGAAGCGTGCAGTTCGTTAACTGCATCATTCTTCGCATCTGTAATAAAATTGGCCTGTGCAGGATGGCTGTGGACAGCATGGCTTCGCTTGTAATCCCGCTGCCAATCTGCATAAGAGCATCTGACTGTAAACCAAACCATTTTTAGTCTTTGCCTCCTTTGAAAGAGTGGCGATCGCAATTGATAAATTTTTCACCACGCAACCGGAACAGCCAACATTTGGATGAGCAAATGCGTGGAGCAAGAAACAGGATTCACGATCAAACTCTCAATTCCTTGAACTGTCTAGAAATCTATCAAAGCTCTGTGGTGCTGTCTTTACAGAAAAGTATGGAGTTTAGGTATGGAAAGTATGGTTTGATTCATATCTATTTTCTGGACTCAAGGCGACTGTTCCTCCCCCCTGCCCTAAATGCGTTCGCGTAGCGTCCCGCAGGGATGGAATATTTTTTTAACGTGAATTCGATGTATAGGATTTTGACCTCACCCCCAGCCCCTCTCCTTCAAGGAGAGGGGAGCAAAAAGCCTAATTTTTCCTTACTCCTCCCTCTCCTAGCAGGAGAGGGAGGCTGGGTGGGTGAGGTCTGCCGAATTCACGTTTTTTAATTGGAAGTCGCTAACCTACTTGGTAACTGCCATAACTCAAAAAATTCCAAAATTGGCTTTGGCAATCGTCTTAGATGTGTCAAGGATATGTTCATCTTGAACGCCTTAGGAACATACGCAAACTACGGATTTAGATCTTTTTGTTAATTTATACACTACGTAATTTCTAAGATTAATATTTTGCTAAAGCTGGAAACCTATGGAATTTGAACAGGCACTGGCGATCGCCAACCATGCTGTCAATAAGAAAATCGCTAGACCCCTAACCGAGGTGGAAATTGCCCTTTTATTCGGTGCTTGGAATAGCTTGACCTATGATCGCATCTCCGAGCGTTCGGGTTATTCCATCAACTATTTACAGCGAGATATTGGCCCCAAATTCTGGCTGATCCTGAGTGATGCACTGGGTCACAAAGTTAATAAAAAAAATCTACACGGCATTCTCACCCAATATCATGCCCCAATCTCCAATCCCCAACTTCAAATCCCAAGTTCAATAGATTGGGGCGAGGCGATGGATGTTTCTACTTTCTGCGGTCGTGTCGAAGAGATTGAAAAACTAACTCAGTGGATAATTCAAGATCGCTGCCGACTGATTGCGCTAGTGGGAATGGGCGGTATTGGTAAAAGTGCCTTAGCCGCCAAAGTCTCTCAATTATTACAAAAACAATTTGAATTTGTCTTATGGCGATCGCTCCGTAACGCCCCTACTTTAGATACTTTGTTGTCTGAACTCGTGCCTTTTCTTTCCAAGGGGCAAGATACCCAGGCAAAAACAGAACGCTTGCTGTACTGGCTGCGGACTCATCGCTGTCTGGTGATTTTGGATAATCAAGACACAATCTTAAAAGCAGGTGATTGTGCAGGATACTACCAACCAGATTTCACCAACTATGGTGAATTGTTTCAGTTGCTGGGAGAATCGAGCCATCAGAGTTGTATTCTACTGACCAGTAGGGAGAAATCTGCGGAAGTCGCAATCTTGGAAGGTGGGAATGGATCGGTGCGATCGCTTTGTTTGAAAGGTTCCTGGGAAGGATCGCTGGCATTAATTGAGTCTAACGGATTAGTGGGAACCAATGCACAAAAACGCCAGCTGTGTGAAGTTTATGGTTGCAATCCGCTGGCATTGAAAATGGTTGCCACCTCGATTCAGAGTCTATTCGATGGGGAAATTGGCACATTTTTGCAAGAAGAGACACTTGTATTTAATGGCATCCGTCGATTGTTAGATCGGCAATTTGAGCGCTTATCATCTATGGAGCAGACCATCATGTATTGGTTGGCGATTAATCAAGAATGGATGACAATTGCCGAATTACAAGCAGACATCGTGCCTGCAATTTCACACGCTAGCCTGTTGGAGTGCCTCGAATCGCTGACTTGGCGCAGCTTAATCGAGCAGAGAGCTGGCAAATATACCCAACAGCCAGTTGTCATCGAATATCTCATAGACTGTTTAATTCGGCAGTTTGCTGGGGTTATGGAGATTGCTGAGACTCAAAAAGCAATACTCCAAGGATTAGGGGCGATGGCAAATCCCAATAACTAATGCCCAATTTCCCAATCAATTCAACGGTTCCATAATGACTCTCAAGCCTTTACTAGAAAGTGTTTTGAGCATTTCTTTAGCGTTATATTCACTGTCAAATACTCCTGCTTGCATCACTTTTTGACCTTGCCAAACTGTGGGAAAGGCACCAGGAGCAAGCGATCGCACTAAATCTCGATCTTTATCTGTTACTAATGTCACCACTACACGATAACGTATACCGTACTGTGTCCCGGAATCTGCCCTGTAGGAGATATTTGTAGAATTTGTAGTTGGTACTTTCGGCATATTACTAGTATTATTGGCAACTGGCAAAAGTGCTTCATTGCCCAAACCAGTAGATTCTAGTATTGGTAATGACTGCTGTGTTTGATTACCCGTGCTGGTAACTGCTGGCTGTGCTACAGAACTCGATGAATGCTGAGGAGCAGTAAATTCAATCGTGTTGGGATCGATCTGCACATAATTCAACTGTGGTGTCTGAGGCGGTTGTGTTGGTGTGGAAGTTGCAACTTGAGTGCTAGTTGATATTTGTCTAGCTGGCAAGCTGCTAGGAGTAGGAAATCCAGGGACTTGAGATGTAGGTTGTTGATTGGGTCTGGGTGGCGAAAGCGGTAGACTCGCTGGTCGCAATGGCAGTAGTTGACTGTTTAATTGTGCAGGAATAAGATTATCTGCTGAAATACTGTTGTTGGTTTGGGTGTTGGTGGTTTCCGACATTCCAGGAGCCGAAAAAGTGATTTCCCTGGACGCTGGTATTTCTTGTGCCACATTGTTGGGCACAGGGGCGGGTTGAGAATTTTCGGTTGCTAGTGCTGTTGTACCGTTGAGATCTACGTTACCAGTGATGCGATCGCTCAACAAGTTATTACCAGCAGCAGAAATCACCTGTTTAGCAGCGCTGGCGTTAATGTCGTAGCGGCCATTATTTTGAAATTCATTACCCCCAGGTTCGGATGCGTTACCTAAATCTGGCATTGCTTGGGCGATCGCTACTAAACCATCTTCTTTATTACCTTGAATAATATTATTCCGTAAAATCGGACGAGCGTTTGCTTGGACTACAATTCCGGCTCTATTATTTTGAATTTGATTCCCTATAACCGTAGGCGCGGCATTTTGGGCAATATTAATCCCAAAACCGGTTTCGTGAAAGACATTTTCCTTCACTTGAGGGCTGGAGTTACCAGCAATTGTGATGCCATTAGCGCCATTGCCATCGAAGTAATTTTTGCTAATGGTGGGTGCAGCATTACCACTGACGGAAATCCCATCTTGCATATTACCAATAAAGCTATTTTCCACAACTACCGGATTGCTAGATTCAATCCACAAACCATAACCACGGCGTTTTGAGTTCGTCACCGTCACCCCAGTCAGCACTGCTTGATTTGCCCCAATAATTGTCACATTTTGACCGCCAAAACTGCGACTTAGGTAATCACCGCCTCCCTGAATAATGATATCCTTGCCTCGATCGCTGGGGTTGCCTTGAATGGAAACACTCGGTTTGAGCATTAAAGGAAATACCTCTCCTGTCTCGGCACTGTAAGTACCCGTGGAGAGCATAATGACTGTGTTGGGATTAGCTAATCGCAGCGCTTGGGTAATTGTTTTTACAGGAGCGGATTCGCTGCCATTACCTGCACTGTCGTCTCCAGCATTGGGATTAACAAACAACACGTTCGCTTGAGAATTTGTTTTTTCACTCACAGGTGCGGAGTCTGGTGTTGATGGCATCTGAGCGATCGCACTATCGACGCTTGTACCCAGGAACGCCATACCCATCGACCCTAGAAATATAGTAAAAAATAATACTGTTTTTTGGCAGATTGAAATAGTTATTGATTCCATAAATCTCTGCTTTGCAGACATAACATCTACTGTACGGTACTTAGAAAACACACGATGTAGAATCATATTTAACACAGCCTTTTAGAAATAACAATAAATTTTGATACTCTTAAAGAGTATTATGCCGATAATATTACTCATACATTCACTAATTGGCGATATTTAATACAGAGTCATAGATAAAAAACTGGGAACTGGACATGTGTGATTTTTGTCTATCCTCCTGCTCCCTGCTCTTAGTGTTCCTATGCTTCCCTGGCTTTTCTAATAGGTTCAATGACTGCACATTTGTGTAAGATACCCCAACCAGGATCGCCAAAAGTTGCCAAGAACTCAGACTATAGGACTAGTATTTGATTTTGGAAATTACTCGTAGAGGCAGGGAACAGGCAATAGTCAAGAAGGGGATTAGAAGTCTACGGATTTTTTCAGAAATCAAACCGGATTCCTATAGTTAAAAATCTATATATCGATTGTTAAAAAGCTATTTACTAACTCTTGGATCATCCAAAATCGTTAGACTAACTCGTACTGAGCTTTCTTGGAGTAGCGGTCACGCCGAAGTCCAAAATTCAAAATAGTATAACTTTGCTTTTGCTGAGTGGGGATTTTGTGTTGTATCTGCTTTTCCCAGTTCTTTATAAGCTTGTAGTCTACCGTAAAATACTTGACTAACCTTAGTGCTAAACTGTAGCCTCAAACTACCGCGATCGCAGCATATAGGAACATGGGATAATTTAACATAACTCTTATTCCCTCGTTTTTTGCGTATATTTAGTCAAAATTGAGTCAAAAAAAGTAAATTAATTAACTTATGGTTACTAGGACATATGATAATTCCCATTTCGATGAAAGTACTAACGGGGTTGTGGTAATGGTCGAGCCATACAGCCAAAAACAGCAAATACAGCAAGTTGTTTACCGCATTTTAGACGCCAATTTAGACCGCGCTCGTGAAGGCTTGCGAATAATTGAGGAATGGTGTCGCTTTGGGTTGAATAATGCCCAGTTAGCTCTTGAATGTAAGCGCTTGCGGCAAGAAGTGGCCAAGTGGCATACCCCGGAATTGCGGGCGGCGCGAGATACACCAAGCGATCCTGGGACTGAGTTAACCCATCCTCAGGAGGAAGAACGAGCTAGTATAAAATCGGTGTTGCAGGCTAACTTTTGTCGGATAGAAGAAGCATTGCGAGTGCTGGAAGAATATGGCAAGCTTTATCACCCAACTATGGCTAAAGCTTGTAAGCAAATGCGCTATCAAGTATATACCCTAGAAAGTAATTTAATGGGTTATCAGCGCCATCAATTGTTATGGCGATCGCGTTTGTATCTTGTTACTTCCCCTAGTGAAACTTTATTAAGCACTGTGGAGGCTGCACTCAAAGGTGGATTAACCCTCCTACAGTACCGAGAGAAAACCGCTAATGATTCTTTGCGTTTAGAACAAGCCAGGAAACTGCGGCAGTTATGCCACATTTACGGTGCTTTGTTTATCGTTAATGATCGCGTAGATTTAGCTTTAGCCGTGGATGCTGATGGAGTGCATCTCGGACAACAAGATATGTCCATCAGCGTGGCTCGGCAACTACTCGGTTCCCAGCGTTTAATAGGTCTGTCTACCACAAATCAAGAAGAAATGCAACGTGCAATTACTGAAGGTGTAGATTACATTGGCGTGGGGCCAGTTTATGAAACTCCCACGAAAGTAGGTAAGGCAGCAGCAGGCTTAGAATATGTCAGCTATGCTGCGAAAAATTGTTCAATTCCCTGGTTTGCTATTGGGGGAATAGATGCAAATAATATTAATGATGTCATCGATGCAGGTGCTGAACGTATAGCAGTAGTGCGATCGCTCATGCAAGCTGAACAGCCTACCCTAGTAACCCAATATTTGCTTTCCCAACTCAATCGCATTAAACCAGAAGTCATTAGTAATTAGTCATTGGTCATTAGTCATTTGTTATTAGTTTTAGTTATTCCCCCAGTCCCCATTCCCCAATTTATGTCTAATGAGATTACGATTCAGATAAATGGTGAAAGCCGTAGCTGTTTGTCTGAAACTCTTTTACCTGATTTACTGCAACAGTTGGGTTTCAATCCTCGCTTGGTGGCGGTGGAGTATAACGGCGAAATTCTACACCGCCAGTTTTGGCCAGAAACAAAAGTGCAATCCGGCGATCGCTTAGAAGTGGTTACTATTGTTGGTGGTGGTTAATTAGTTTTAGCCAGTAAACCCAGATCCTTGAGGCTGCGTCGTGTAATCTCGATGCGGGCGGGTGCATCTTCTGGTTTATACATATCAAGGGTTGTTGCGAAGAAGTAGACGTTTTTGTTTTGCTCTAAATAACCCACGAACCAACCAATATCAGGTTTCTTACTCGTTATTAACCATCCTGTTTTTCCCCGCAATGTGTAGTCTGGAGTTTGTTCGCGGATTGCGATGTCTTTAACAAGATTTATTGTTCGTTGGGAGAAAGGCAAATCGCCTTGATACAACTGTTGCAAAAACTTAACTTGTTCTTTGGGTGTAATTTGCAATGGCCCTTGTAACCAAAAGCGATCGATGTCTGCGGCGGTGCCAATCTGACGATTACCGTAGCCTACTTTGTTAATAAATTGCTGCATCTTTTCATATCCAGCCCTACGTGCCAATACCTGATAGAACCAAACAGTTGAATCCTTAAAAGCTTGACGCAAATTTGTATCATGATTCCAAACATCAATTTCTCGCCCAATTCCATCCCAAGTCAGAACCGCGACATCATCAGGAATTACACCTGTTTCTAGCGCCACCAGGGAGTTAAAAATTTTGAATGTGGAAGCTGGAGGGATGGCAGTTGCATTACGTTGAGGATTATGTTCATAAGTCCGCTTGTTTTGAGAGTCGTAAATCAAAATTGAACCTTCACGCCCAAATTCTTGAAAGTGTCGCTGGAAATTTGACGTTTTCACTGTCAACGTTGCTGGGCGTTCAGATAGGGTGGCAGCTGGTTGAGCCTGAACGTACATTCGCCCAAAGTTCATCGCACTCAATACAACAAGACATCCAATAACTGTGCAAATGAGAAATCGCTTTGGCTGAGTCCGTCGGACAAATTGCGATATGGTAGATAAGATATTTTTCATTGCAGATTAATCGAATCACAAGCGAGATTCTACACTGCAATCTTGTAGATTTCCGGAAATATGTGTTGTAGACAAAATTTTTTGCAACATCTAACAACATCTAAATGATTGTAGGGGCGTACAGCTGTACGCCCCTACTGAATGTTCATTTCACAAAATCGTGTTTTTGGCTTCTTATTTGTACAACGAACGGTGAAGGGTTCTACGATTAGCTAATTCTTTACCTTTGCGACCAAGCTGTTCGCGTAGCTGCTGGTCTTTGCACAACCGATTAAAAGCTTGAAAAACCTCATAACCAGAATTGGGATTCACGAGTATGCCATTTTCCTCATGTTGAACTGTGTCTAAAACACTACCGAAACGAGGAGCAATTACAGGTTTACCGAAATAACTTGCTTCTAAATAAACCATACCAAAACCTTCTAGATTATTAGGTTTTGTATCTAATAAACTCAGCATGGCAAATATGTCACAGGCTGCATAATAACCGGCTAATTCGTTCTCTGGTACATAACCAGCAAAGTGTACTCGTTTATCTACCCGCAAGCGATGTGCGAGAGATTTGAGTTGCAACTCACAAGGGCCTTGACCGCAAATTATGTAGTGGACATCTACGCCAAAAGTCAGCAATAGTGGAATGTTATCAATCACGCGGTCGAAGCTTTTATCTTTTACTAACCTTCCTACCGAGAGAATAACTATTGCTGTTTCCGGAATGTTGTAGCTTTGACGCACACGCACACGTAAATCATCGAGACTAGCTGAACTTGTCGCATTGCCAAATTTTTCTGGTCTAATTACTGGGTTGATTACATGGGTTGGGGTATCTAATCGCAAAGCAGTTCTGAGATACTTTTGTGTATAAGAACTGTTACAAACAATGCCTTCAGCTCTATGAAGTGTTAATTTAAACAGCGATCGCCACACCGGATTATGTAACGGAACCAGAAGATCGTCACCATGCAAATAGATAAAAAAGCGAATCGGTAAAAAATAGCTCAATAGCAACAGTGAAGGGAAGTCATAGCCGTGGCCCCACTCAATATAACGGTAGTGGTAGCGAAAATAAAGTCTAATTGCTAGCACAAACGAGCAGACAATATTCACCAAAGGCTTGAGAACACTTGCTAAAAAGCCACGACGCCAGTATTTAGGATAAGACCAGCGATATATAGGAAACTGTTGATTTTGGTCAAAGACTTTATCTCCCGAACAACCAGCCGCCAACACAATCACTCGTTCTGGATCTTGCAGACAGCGATTGTAGATATATTCCCCAATGACAGCTTGTTTCGGTAAGAAGATTCGGGATATAACCAGAATATCCGGATGTGCAGTTTCGTCTCTAATTTTGGCTGTGAGTTGAGAAATATGTTCCATAATCAACTTGAGAACTAGATTTTTAAATATTTTTTGTATTTATTTACAATTGAGATGATTTTGAAAGGCACAATAATTATTGTTTGTTTTTCCTGGGAATGCAGTAGATAAATTCTAAGCTGATTTCACAACATTAGCCAGTAATATTAGTTTTGATTTGTGTCTATTTGATTTTGGCTGGTAAATTTCTCAGGAATTGAGAATTTGTGTCGTTCGTAAACAATAAAATATGGAGCTATCACTTGCAGCTAAATCCCTTGAGGAGCAACTGTTACGAAAATTTTCCAATTTAGCTACGTTCAACAGAATATCTAAAATAGTCTTGAAAGTTGTGCCAGAATGCCGAAATGTCTCTTATTTGGTAAATAGAGAGTAGAGAGTGCGTTGAAGAGATTTTTATAGTATTGGTGTGTAATTTATTACAAAATTTTCTAGATTGAATAAAATAATTAGCACGAAGTATTAAAAAAATCAGTCAAAATAATTACTAAAAGTTCAAATCATCTGTATAATTCAAAACTGTAGTCAGAAAGTGCTAGTCGAAGACATAGCAACAATAGGAATCCTAAATGATTTGTTAAATTTTGGTACAAACTGTTGATAGTCAATAGTCAACACCCACGACTGATATTTTTCACAACTCAAATAGGATTGCTAAATACTCGATCGCCAATTTCTCTAATAACGAACATGTCTTTAGGTACGGTTCCCCTGTAGAGAAATCCCCCCTGCGATCGCTGTCTACCCAAGATCGGACGCGGTAAAGTGAATATGTAGCTGATAAAACTAAATGCTACAAACAGCAGAGGTTGTTACGGGCTGGCGTTAGTGACACACCACAAGAATCCCAAGAACTAGGGAAAATCATAAAAAATTCCGTTTTTGAAGCGATTGTATTATGCGTAAAAAACTACAACAAATCATCAAACCTCTACTAAAAACTTTCTTAGCCCTCAGCCTGGTATTAACATTGGCTCTCAGTCACGCTGATGGAGCCTTAGCTGCTAGTGGCGGACGAATTGGCGGTGGCTCATTTAGAGTACCTTCTAGCCGTACCTACACACCGCGTACCTATGCACCTCCAGGCGGAGGCGGATATTACCCCGGTGGCGGATATTATCCTGGTGGCGGTTTTGGTTTTCCCTTCTTAATTCCTTTTTGGGGAATTGGAGGCGGATTTGGTGGTCTATTTGGGATTTTAATTTTTTTGGCCATCGGTAATTTCTTATTACAAAGTTTCCGCCGCGCTGCTAGCGGTGAAACACAAGAAGCTGATTACAGCACCAACTCTCCAGTTTCCGTGACTCGTTTGCAAGTCGGTTTATTAGCTCAAGCTCGTGATTTGCAAAATGAACTTAATCACATTGCTGAAACTGCTGATACCAACTCCCCAGAGGGGAGAGCAGAAGTACTGCAAGAAGCGAGTTTAGCTTTACTCCGCCATCCAGAGTATTGGGTATATGCAGGTGGTGATACTCAACAAGCCAGATTAAATTCAGCTGAAGCTCAGTTCAACCGCTTATCATTAGCAGAACGCAGCAAGTTTAGCGAAGAAACTCTGACTAACGTCAACAACCAACTCAGAGCAGCCCTCGCCAAAGAAGCTTTACCAAGTGCTGATGAAATCGACAACCCCACTCGTCTAATTACCGAAGGCCCTGGCGAATACATTATCGTCACCTTATTAGCGGCGACACTAGGTAAATCTGAAGTCCCAAAAATTAACAGCGGTGATGATTTGCGTCAAGCCCTGCGCCAAATTGGTAGTATCCCCAGTGATAGACTTCTAGCAATTGAAGTTCTTTGGACTCCCCAAGCTCAAGGCGATACTCTGACATCGGATGATGTATTGGCAAATTATTCTGATTTGAGATTGGTTTAATTTCTTGGCCTGGGAGCCTCAAATCAGGTCGAAAACTGAATCATATTAGCTCTAATCTGGTAGGGTGTGTTATTCCTGAGGGTACGACACTTTACCAGATTTTTGCTTAGGACTAATATCAGGCTGTAGGGGCGCATAGCTAGAGCATCGATTCAGTAATCAAAAATCTCACCCAGGATACAGATGACGAATGATAGGTCTTACCCGTGACTGTCAAGGAATAATTGACGAGTACATTCTCTGTAGAGACGGCGATTTATCGCGTCTTGTGAACGTGTTGGTCTATCAGACGCGATAAATCGCGTCTCTACATGAGGGCTTTCTCGCTAATCCCAAGTGTATTAGGATAAAACCGAATCAGACTTGTGTGTACACTGTAGCCGATCCTTGGGGGGTTAGGGGGGATCGAACATCTAGGTGGTAGCTCGAAAAATTTTGAAATGCCTATCAGACTTGGCTTTTACGTTAAGTTGACACCAATGACAACTGTGCGCCTCTACAAGGCATTATGGTTTAAATAAATGAAAAAGGCTGTAAGTCTAGCTAATTAGGTAATTCCAAACCGCTATTACTTTTGTGACATGAAAAGCAGCTTTTGCGACATGAAAAGCAGCTTTTGTGACATGAAAAGCAGCTTTTGCGACATGAAAAGCAGCTTTTGTGACTTGAAAAGCAGCTTTTGTGACTTGAAAAGCAGCTT
>NZ_CAWUDO010000110.1:0-22471 GCF_963920935.1 Nostoc sp. CCY 9925
CTTTAACCTTTTCCCTTTCCCCCCTCTTGCAAAAGTAACTTTTGCAAGAGGTCTAATAGCGATCGCTCCGCAAGTGAACAAGCTATGTATAAAATGCACGGTTAGGCGGTAGCCTAATAGAGATCAAACAAAATGGCATAAAAATGCTTACTTTTGCCAAACCCAAGCGAGTTGCCATCGCTATCTTTTCTTTTAGTGTCTTACTTTACAGCCAAGTAGCATCAGCGGCCTTCACACCCCTACGCAGCAAAAAGGGAATGGTGGTTTCAGCCCATCCCTTAGCCAGTGAAGCCGGAATTTCGATGTTACGCAAGGGTGGTAATGCGGTAGATGCAGCCGTAGCCACAACCTTTGCAATTTCTGTAGTTGAGCCTTTTTCGGCCGGAATTGGCGGCGGCGGATTTTTGCTCATGCATTCTCAGAAAACTGGGGAGATGAAAGCGTTAGATTTCCGGGAACGCGCACCCCTGAAAGCTACAAGAAATATGTATTTAGACGCGCAAGGTAAGGTGCGTCCCAATGCAAGTATTGATGGTTATTTAGCTGTGGCGACACCAGGAACGGTGGCGGGACTTTATGAAGTGCATCGCCGTTATGGTAAGCTTTCTTGGCAAGAAGTAGTCAAACCTGCGATCGCACTTGCCAAAGATGGCTTTATTATTGGTGATGCGTCAACTTGGCGTTCTCTGCAAACCAACCAACTTTATCAGCAACGAATTCTCAACAATCCAGCGTTGCGAGAAATCTTCACTGACAATAGTAAATTTTACAAAACAGGCGAAAGGCTAGTACAGCGTGATTTAGCCAGTACTCTAACAGCAGTAGCCAAAAATCCCCAAGATTTTTACACTGGAAAAATTGCCAAAGCGATCGCTGCTGATATGGCAAAAAATGGTGGTTTAATTACTCTAGAAGACTTAAAAGCCTATAAACCAGTTTGGCGGACTCCCGTTTGTGGAAATTTCCGCCAAGCTAAAATTTGCTCAATGCCACCACCATCATCAGGAGGCGTTCACCTCTTGGAGATTTTAAATATTATCGGCGACACAGATTTAAAATCTCTAGGATGGCATCATCCTGACGCCATACATTTAATGGTAGAAGCAATGAAGATTGCTTACAGCGATCGCTCACAATATTTAGGTGACCCAGATTTTGTTAAAGTCCCCGTACAACAACTAATCAGTCCAGCTTACGCCAAAAAACGCCACCAAGAAATTAATATGCAAATGGCCAGACCCTCCACCGAGGTCAAGCCAGGAAATCTGAATTCTGAAGTCCAGATTCCAAATTCCAAATGTCTCCCTTTCCCCTCATCCCCTTGTCCTCGCTACGAATCTCCCGAAACCAGCCATCTTACTGTTGTCGATGAACAGCGCAACGCCGTTAGCCTCACTTTCACGATTAACCTGAGTTTTGGTGCTGGCGTGATGACTCCGGGAACTGGAATTATCCTCAACAATGAAATGGATGATTTTGCTGCTGCGCCGGGAGTCCCAAATGCCTTTGGTCTAGTTGGTAACGACGCCAACAGCATTGCACCCCGTAAAACTCCTCTATCCAGCATGACCCCGACAATTGTGACGGAAAATAATCGTTTTCGCATGGCCGCAGGTGCGCCTGGTGGTAGCACCATCATCACCCAAGTGTTGCAAGTGATTTTGAATGTGCTGGAATACAAAATGGATGTTGGTGCAGCTGTCTCCGTTCCACGCATACATCATCAATGGCTTCCCGATGAATTGCGCGTCGAATCTTGGGGTTTAGATGCTTTGACTTTGCAAGATTTACGTCGTCGAGGACACAACATTAAAGAAACTCCACCTTGGGGTAATGGTAACGCGATCGCAGTTACAGCCGATGGAACTTTAGAAGGGGCGGCTGATCCTCGCAGTGAAGGTTCTCCAAGAGGTTGGTGAGGGGGAATGAGGCAGGACTTACGCACTCACATCCCCCAACCCCCTTAAAAAAGGAGCTTTAGACATTCCCCCCTTTTCAAGGGGGGTTAGGGGGGATCAGGGTTTCAAGCTTCAGTGCGTAAGTCCTGTGAGGGAGCAGGGGAGGCAAACAATTCAAAATTCAAAATGACGCTCGCGGACACGGCTTAGCTACGCTAACAAAATTCAAAATGAAGAATCCATCCTCCTGCCAATGCCCCATGACGCCACTTGCTTCAAGTCGGCAAAGCCGCCCAACGCAGTGGCTCCCCAATGCCCAATCTAAAATCAAAAATTCTTCGATTCTACGTAGCTACTAGTGCCAAATTCGTTTGCCCGTGCGCTAGGTACTAGTGTCCAACCTGCTTTGAAAAGTTTTTGATAAGTTGCCCAACCTTTCGAGCCACCTGGTATGGGATAATCTGGGACTGCAAAATGCCCAAAAGCTGTGTAGGGACGCCAAGGTTGACCAGGTTCTGTCTGCAAATACAAGATTTTCTCACCATTGCCACCAGACTTAGGTAACCAGCACATTTGTCGGTGCATTGCAAACTCCTTTACTTGTAGCTAAAAAGCATAATGGCAAACTTTTGTCAAGTCCTACCTCAGCCTTGTGGTATAGTTTTTTGCCTAATACTTTTAGACAAAATGTAGTTAATTTCTATGCACTAGAGGACAATTACTTAGAAATTCATACCCATGAGGACAGCTGCAAAGAGAATACAAAAAGAAGCAGCTTTCCGTCACTTTCTTTCTAGGATGAGGTTTTTCTAATGTTATCCGCGTTTTTGATGATTGTATGTAACAAGAACTACTATTTTATTTCGGGTGCGTTGTCGTGTAGGTAACGTACGTCAATAACTATAAAAAACCAAAAACCTGGTCAAGGTTGACCAGGTTTTATCGAGTTTACAGGTTTCAAATCGTTAAACTAATTAACTAACAGAAGGTTAATAACTAAGGTGGACTAAATAACTAGCAAACTTCGCATTTCTACGTTTTTCCGTTTTAGGATTTGGCTTCGTCTTTTACAATTAGACTTTTCGCCACTTGTATCTTGATATGCTGAAGTTTACTTGGGTTGATGACAGGGGACACTAAGTCATTCACCCTTTTTGTTTGGTTTTGCTTTGTTTGGTGTCCTACTATTTAAGTTATCACTAAGTTCGTTAGTTGCAACCCTGAGTTTACTAAAGTTGACGTTTTGTTAGGTTTTGCAATCTGGTAGCGGAGGCTTGATCCCTAACCCTGTTTTTAAGAGAGTTAAAGGGATCTTCCAGAGTTGGGCTTAGAAAATCAATTTATATTGTCAAAAATCCCACATAATTGGATTGTTATCTAAGCGATCGCTAACAATACGTCCAATAGCATCAATTTCTGCCAATTCAGCAGCAGAAAGTTGAATTTGGGCGGCTGAGGCGTTGTCTTGTGCTTGTTGGGGATAACGCGCACCGGCTATGGCATTTGTTTGAGGTTGAGCAATTAACCAGGCCAAAGCTAACTGAGCAAGGCTACAATTATGAAGGAGGGCTATAGGACGCAGTTTTTCTAGCGCTTGTTGGGCACGTTCAAAGTTTTCGCCTTGAAACAGTTTATTTTTAGCACGGTTATCTGCTGGGTCAAATTGATGACCAATTGCAAATTTACCTGTCAGCAATCCCTGTGCTAGAGGCGAATAAGCAAGGATAGAAATATTGTGTTCGATACAAAAAGGCAGTGCATCTTTTTCCACCTGTCTCCAGAATAGAGAATAAGGTGGTTGTAAGCTATCAATACGTCCATAACTTGCGGCTTCTGCTAACTGGACGCTAGAAAAATTGGAAACACCGATCGCTCGAATTTTACCTTGTTCTTTGAGGAAGTTCAGAGCGCTCATAGTTTCTTCGATAGGTACTATTTCACTATTGAAAGCGCCGGAGGGCCAATGAATTTGGTAAAGGTCAATGTAATCAGTTTTTAGGTTTGTCAGGGAACGTTCACAAGCCTGAATTACTTGTTCATACTTGAGATGATTGGCGAAAACTTTGGTGGCATATACCACCTGATGGCGGACATCAGATAAAGCTTCAGCTACAATCTTTTCAGAATGTCCTTGACCATAAACTTCAGCAGTATCAATTGTTGTGATACCAGCTTCAAATGCTGCTCGAATTGTTTTAATCGAGTCAGCATCCTCAATTCCCACCCACATTCTTTTACCTGCTTGCCAAGTTCCCATAAGAATGGGTGTGATTTGGACATCAGAATTACCTAGCGTCCGCTTTTCCATAACTGCTTCCTAACCTAATTCATTTCTCTGGACAGTTTCATACTTTATCGGTCTTAGCTTGAAATTAAATCAGAATTACAGTAGATGTGATGGAATTGACTAGAACTTTTCACGCTCTCAAAGAATGGGCAACCGCTATAAATGCCTTGGAGACGGGCAAAACAATTATGTTGCTCCGCAAAGGTGGTATCCACGAAAGAAATGGGCATTTCCAAGTTGCCCACAAACAGATTTTGCTTTACCCTACTTACGAACATCAACAAGCCTTCATGCTCAAAACTGAGTATGCCAATGATGTCTATCCAGTAACATCAGGGTGGCATCCAGAAACAATTCGCATCGGTAGTTGGGCTGAAATTACAGATATTTTGCCAGTTAGTGACGAGTTTATTGTCAACACTTTACTTCCCTTCCACATTTGGAACGAATATTTTATTAGCGATCGCCTCAAATGGAAACCACGTCAACCGCTATATATTCTGCTCTTACGAACTTATAAACTATCTCAAGAACAAGAAATTGCCTATTATGCTAAATACGGCGGTTGTAAGTCATGGATTGATTTAGACCAAGCAATTGATTTACAAGGAGCAAAACCAGTTTTATCTGACTTTGCATACATTCAATTAGTAGATAAAATTCGCTGGATTGTTGGCGATCAATTGTATCCCCCGTCGTTGTAACCAACCAATTTGCGGGTTATCAAATACCATTTTTCTCTGGAATGCGATCGAGTGCGACTGATAGCAGCATCAGAATGGATTTAGGAATCAAACCCGATCCATTCAATTATTCTCTAAGTCGCTACCCAATAATTTCGTCAACAAAAACTCTCTGCGTCTGGTGTGTCTTTGCGTTAGCCCTAATAGTCTATAATGATTCCTCTGTTGTTGAGATTGCGATTGAGTTAGGACTTACGCAAGAATAACGTCATTTCGTCATTACGAGCGATAGCATAGTAATCTCCACGTCAGCGGGGATTGCTTCCCTACACTGCGTTTCGGTCGCAATGACAATATCGGCGTTGCGTAAGTCCTGTGAGTGTTGAAGAAACAGCGAAAGAGTTAAATTTGAGTTTAGAGGAGGTGCAGGAAGTAATCCCAAAATAGCCTGCAAGTGAAGATGCTTAAACAAAGATAAAATTGAGAATATGTAATTATAGAGTTTCAGTAAATACTTTTAAATATCCTGACAATTTTTGGCGATGCCTACGGCGGTATACTACGCAATTCCTCGTTTTAATTTTTTATATGATTTCCCTATCTCCCACTCTCCAAGCTAGACTGTCTCAACCTTTAAAAATTGGCTCCTTCGAGGTCAAAAGCCGGGTTCTCCAGTCACCTTTATCTGGGGTCACAGATTTGGTATTTCGCCGTCTTGTGCGTCGCTATGCACCCGATTCGATGATGTATACCGAAATGGTCAATGCTACCGGGTTGCATTATGTCAAACAATTGCCCAAAATCATGGAGGTAGACCCCAACGAACGCCCAATTAGCATTCAACTATTTGATTGTCGTCCAGATTTCCTCGCAGAAGCAGCAGTCAAGGCAGTTGCAGAAGGGGCTGATACTGTTGATATTAATATGGGTTGTCCGGTAAATAAAATCACTAAAAATGGGGGCGGTTCTTCTCTGTTGCGACAGCCGGAAGTAGCAGAAGCAATTGTGCGAGAAGTAGTGAAAGCTGTTGATGTACCTGTGACAGTAAAAACCCGTATTGGCTGGAATGATAAAGAAATCACTATTCTCGACTTTGCCAAGCGGATGGAAGATGCAGGGGCAAAAATGATTACAGTACACGGACGCACCCGCGCTCAAGGATACAATGGCAATGCGCGTTGGGAATGGATTGCCCGTGTAAAGGAAGTACTTTCTATTCCAGTAATTGGGAATGGAGATATTTTTTCTATTGAGGCGGCGGTGAAATGTTTAGAAGAAACTGGCGCTGATGGTGTGATGTGTTCCCGTGGAACTTTGGGTTATCCGTTTTTGGTGGGAGAAATAGATCGCTTCTTAAAAACTGGAGAAATATTACCGCCACCAACCCCAATTGAAAGGCTGGAATGTGCAAGAGATCATTTACAAGCCTTGTGGGAATATAAAGGCGATCGCGGTGTTCGTCAAGCCCGTAAACACATGACTTGGTATGCTAAAGGTTTTGTTGGTGCTGCGGAATTACGCGGACAATTAAGTGTAATTGAAACCGTAGATCAGGGTTTAGCAATGATTGACCAAGCAATTGCCAAACTGGTTAATGGCTATGAATTAGAAGAAGAAACACAAGATAATTTGGTAATGATTTAACTAATCAAAATTGAGGTTTGTAATGTTAGTTTCCAAACACAATGAGATTGTATCTATTCCCGAAATCTACTCTTTAGAAGATTTCATGGCAAATCCTCCAGACGGCATGGAATGGGTAGACGGGCAACTGATAGAAAAAACAGGGATGACATTAAAACATAGTGAAATTGAAGCTAATCTAAGCTTTTATTGGAGAAGTTACATCAACTCCAATCAACTAGATGGCAAAGTTTATACTGAAGTACCTTGTCGCACATATAAACAAGGGCGTCGTCCTGATGTGGCTTATCTGACACCCAGGGCGGCCGCATCATGTCAACAAGCAAAGTCTATTCTCAATAGAACTAAAATTAATGTCATTAACTCTTGCTTATTGCGAAAATTTTAGGCGATCGCTTTGGGGCTTAAAAAATAATCAAGCGCGAAATCCTGATTTTTTCGTTGGTTTTTAACCTTCGTTGTGATCAAGAGTAATTTAGATGCGTTTGCCCTGATCTGACACCGGATTTAGTAGCTCAATTTGGCAACGTTCCCACATTGCCACAAAGTTTTCCACTAATTGCAGAAATCGTTTCACCCACCGACTTAGCTGAAGAATTATTTTTAAAAGCCCAGGAATATTTAGAGTCTGGTTGTGAGGAAATTTGGCTGGTGTTTCCTGCAAATCAGTTAGTTTTGGTCATGACTGATCATCAAGTTTTGGGATTTAAAGCTGGTGATGTAGTTAGAACTCAAAAATTATTATTGGGTTTTAGTGTAGCGGTAGACGAATTGTTAGCTTGAAAAAGTCAAGTTTCTCTATTCCTCAATACACTCACAAATATTTTTTTGTCTCATGCAGAGGCGTAGAGAAGAGAACGCAAAGAAAAACTTTTGTCATACCATTTCTTTGTGAGGCTGCGCCAAACTCTTTTAACTTCTTTCTTTGTGTTCTTCTCTAACGAGACGCTGCGCGAATGCGTCCTTTGCGGTTCATTTTTCTTTCTTGTACTTATGGTTTAGCGCATCTTCATACAGAATTGGTAAGTAGGCGGACATAATTAAATGTAAAATCCAAACCAGCGAAACCTTTTACTGTTGAGGGTTTCACCTTCTGCCTTCTGCCTCCTGCCTCCTGCCTTCTACTTATCAGAGGTTAAAATAGTTAAGCCTTAACTGAACCGTATTACTCTATTCGCTATAGCCACCGCCAGTTACTTTACCTCGAAAAACAATGTACTGGTAAACGTTATAAAATAGCATCACAGGAATGAGAAACCCAATAAAAATGATCATAATTACCAACGAACTGGGGTCAGCGGCTGCTTCATAGATAGTAATTTTATTAGGAATAATGTATGGGAAGACAATTAATCCCAAGCCAAAGAACGAGAGCACAAACAGCAGAATTGTCCAAATAAAAGGCGCTCTTTCTTCTTTGCGATTAAGACTCTTCAGAAGTTGCCAAATTAACCAAACTCCGAACAAGGGAATAACTGCAAAGATATAAACTAAAGGTTGCTGAAACAACCGCATCCTCGCATTTTCATAAATGATTGGTGTTGTAATTGTAATGAAAATCGCACCAATTAAAGTTGTCACAGCAGCAATTTTGGCAGTCTTATAGTGAGTTTCCTGCAATTCTCCTGTAGTTTTCCAAATCAGATAAGTTGAACCAATTAATACATATCCTTGAATTAAAGTTAAAGCTACCAGCACCGATGGAATATTTAACCAGTCCCAAGTTGTACCAATAAAGTGTCCCGTATCATCAACAGGAATGCCCGCCAGCACAGCGCCAAGGGCAAATCCTTGGCCGAGTGCAGCCGTAAAACTTCCAGCACCAAAAGCGAAATTCCAAAACAATTTGCGGTTTGCTAATTCGCGAAATTCAAATGCCACACCACGAAAGATAAACCCAAATACCATTAAAAAAATCGGAATATATAAGGCGTTCAAAATTGTGCCATAAGCTAAAGGAAACGCACCAAAAAGACCCCCTGCCATCAGAACTAGCCAAGTTTCATTAGCATCCCAAATATTGCTTAAACTGGTCATCAAAATACTTCGGCGTTCTTCATCTGAAGAAGTAAGAGATAATATACCCACCCCTAAATCAAATCCATCTAACATTACGTAAAGGAATAGAAAAAGAGCTAAAATCACAAACCATACTTGCGGCAGAAAATACTCTAAGGTTTCCATTACAATCTCCTATTAAATAAGGGCATTGGGCATAGGAAGAGGACAAGGGGAAAGGGAAAGGGGTAAGGGGAAAGATTAAATTTATTCCTTTTCCCTTTTCCCTTTAACCTTTTCCCTGCCCAATGCCCAATGCCCCATTTTCACTGCTGTGCTTCTACAGGGCGTTCATCTGGAACAAACTCACCAGGAGTAGTATCTACTGCGGGTTTGGCGATCTCTGCACCTGGAATTGGTAAGTCGAGATTTGGGCCTCTGCGGAGAATGCGGCTACCGAAGTACAAAACCGTAATAAATAAAAGGCTGTAAACTGTGGCAAAGCTAGTTAATGAAATTAAGACATTACTTGCAGGTAGACGAGAAGCCGCATCAACAGTGCGAATTTGTCCGTAGAGTGTCCACGGTTGTCTTCCGACACAGCGCACAATCCAGCCTGATTCTACGGCAATGTATCCTAAAGGTGCTGCCAATATCCAAGCCCGCATCAACCAGCGCTGTTGAGTAATGGTTTCTGCTGAGAGTTTACCGCGTAACCATTGCAGGGTACTTAATAACATTAATCCAGCGAAGAAAAACCCAATGGCAATCATTGTGCGGAAAGCGTAGTAAATCAAACCCACTAAATGAGGACGATCCTCTGGTTTCCACTCTTTCAAGCCACGCAATGGTTCAGAAAGATTCTTTTTGAATTCCAGAATGTATCCTAGTGCATTGGGAACGGTGATTTCCCAATCATTTTTCTGGGCTTTTTCATTAGGTATCGCCACAAGACTCCAATCTGCCGGCTGTCCCGCAGGTGAAGATTCCCACTGTGCTTCCATTGCTGCGAGTTTTGTGGGTTGATAGTGATAAACTTGTTCGCCGCTCAAATGCCCGATGTATATTTGTAATGGGGCAACTGCGATCGCAGCTGCTAAAGCAATCTTCAATGACCGCGAAAAGAAAGCTGGATGGCGTTGTTTGAGAATGTACCAAGCACTAATTCCACCAATCACAAACAACGAAGTTTCTAGTGTGGCAAAGAACATATGCAGCACACTATTAAGCATGAAGGGATTTAAAATTGCTTGAAAATAATCGTGGACAATAAACTTGCCATTGACTAATTCCCCACCTGCCGGGGTTTGCATCCAAGAATTCGCTGTCAAAATCCATACGGTTGATAGGTTAGCACCAACAGCAACTAAAATTGTTGAAAGATAGTGAATAGCCGGATTAACACGTTCCCAGCCGAATAACATAATACCTAAAAAAGCAGCTTCCAGCATGAATGCCCAGGAAGCTTCAAAGCCGATAACACTACCAAAAAAATTACCCGCCGCTTCTGAAAACGGTGCCCAATTAGTGCCAAACTGGAATTCCATCGGGATACCCGTTGCTACACCAATTCCAAAATTCAAGAGATAGAACTTAGACCAAAAGCGGGCATGGAGGTAGTAGTCTGGATTGCGAGTCTTTAACCATAGTCCCTCGACGATAACCAGATAAATTCCCATCCCTGTAGTTAAGACAGGCCAAAGCATATGGAATATTGCAGTCAGCGCAAATTGCATCCGTGATAGCACTACGGAATCCGATAAAAATTCCATGCTTGTATTCCTCTATTTAAATTCCCTGTAATTTGTTTGTCTTAGTCCACATTCAATAATCAAAAATCATTTTGACGCGATCCAATTTCACTTCTTAAGTATAGTAATACGATTTGATTTTTGTACAAAATACTATACAAGTTAAGGCAATAGGCAATAGATTTTTCCGAATGATTTAGAATTGCTATAAATCTCCCATTACGGTTGAAAAACTTGTATGCTAAGTATTTTGAGTTTTAATTTTGCATTGGTGTAGTGGCGATCGCTATTTTCTCAAGCTTGATTTTCGTGGTTGGCGATCGCCAGTATTTATCTGTATTTTTTCAGTAAACTTTATTTAATCAAAAAAACATCTCTCTATAGACAGGTAAATTTTTTTAATCATGAGTGAATTACTGATAAGTAGAAATGTGTGAAAAATTCAATGTTTGTAGTAAGGGCTTTAGTCCTAAGAAAAGGGCTAAAGCCCTTACTAGGAGTCAAGTTTAGCTAAAGTTATTTTAGTTAATTGCAATTACTAGCAAAGAACTGGCTCACAGAGTTGGATATTCAGTTTCAATCCCTAATAGGGAGTTTAGTTAATTGCAATCTGAAAACAGCACTCTCCCCACTCCCCAGGCACAGTGTTTCAATCCCTAATAGGGAGTTTAGTTAATTGCAATTTGCCTTATTCGAGTACCGATTTCGATACATTCCTGTTTCAATCCCTAATAGGGAGTTTAGTTAATTGCAATCTGGGTAGCTTGGCAGTTAAATAAGTCATGGCTAGGGGTTTCAATCCCTAATAGGGAGTTTAGTTAATTGCAATCAGGGACACCCGCAGGGTATGATTTCTCCTCTCAATTTGTTTCAATCCCTAATAGGGAGTTTAGTTAATTGCAATTTTCTAAACCCTGAGAGAAAATCTATGCCTGATATTGTTTCAATCCCTAATAGGGAGTTTAGTTAATTGCAATAGAAGAAATGCAGCAAGCCTGCCCGAAATTCTTTGTTTCAATCCCTAATAGGGAGTTTAGTTAATTGCAATTAATTGCAATTTCAGCAAGCGCTTGACCCCAGTTTCAAAACCATCACACAACCAGTTTCAATCCCTAATAGGGAGTTTAGTTAATTGCAATATTAACCTTAGTTGAGACTGCTGCCTTGATAGAGGAAAGGTTTCAATCCCTAATAGGGAGTTTAGTTAATTGCAATTTTAAAATCAATTTATTATATTGTATTTGAATACGTTTCAATCCCTAATAGGGAGTTTAGTTAATTGCAATGTTTCGCTGATCGCAAATTCGATATTGCCGTCTGTGTTTCAATCCCTAATAGGGAGTTTAGTTAATTGCAATAATGACTATGAGATATTAGCTAACCAGGCTTTTGTTTCAATCCCTAATAGGGAGTTTAGTTAATTGCAATTATGTAAGTGTGGCGCATACTCTTGTCTCTTTTTTGTTTCAATCCCTAATAGGGAGTTTAGTTAATTGCAATTAAGAAGAAAAATAGGTACTCGGTTCTCTACGTGGTTTCAATCCCTAATAGGGAGTTTAGTTAATTGCAATGGCAGGATATGGCTTTTCTGTTGAAGAAAAAGTTTCAATCCCTAATAGGGAGTTTAGTTAATTGCAATCCTTCATTATCTTGCACAAAGCGCAAAACTCCAGGTTAGGTTTCAATCCCTAATAGGGAGTTTAGTTAATTGCAATCACCAGAACCAATTTATCTCTATGTCGGGAATGGTGAAGTAGTTTCAATCCCTAATAGGGAGTTTAGTTAATTGCAATTTTCTTGTCCACGGGCGTTGCGTCCGCAGTATCGGTTTCAATCCCTAATAGGGAGTTTAGTTAATTGCAATAACTCCAGGCGATCGCCTTATCCACCCACGTAATAAGTGGTTTCAATCCCTAATAGGGAGTTTAGTTAATTGCAATGCCTTTTAAGGGCATTGTTTTGGTTAAAATGCACGTTTCAATCCCTAATAGGGAGTTTAGTTAATTGCAATTTGGCGGCTAGTTCTCGGGCTGCTTGAACTAAAAGATGGTTTCAATCCCTAATAGGGAGTTTAGTTAATTGCAATTTCTGCATCCCATCAAATGCCGGGTGATCATTAGGGTTTCAATCCCTAATAGGGAGTTTAGTTAATTGCAATTCAGAACAACCCTACGTCACACCTGACCCTTAACTTGTTTCAATCCCTAATAGGGAGTTTAGTTAATTGCAATCGCCGATACTTGAAAGGCTTGCTGTATTTGGTTTTCAAGGTGCAGTAGCGCGAATGAGAAAATCATAACACAACAGATGGTAGTAACACCAGATGCAAATCGCTGAAACTCAGTCTCCATAAGGTGCGCGGATGGTTTACAAGTCCTATAGTCCTCAAAACCTTGTACACATTAAGATGCAGCCATTTTTGCTAACGTTTGATTTTCTACAGCTGCCCATCCGCGCATTTGGCAACGAAATTAGTCTAATTGATGAAGATTACCACGATTAGGATAGGCGATCGCCTACCACTTGCACACCTACGCCTGTGCAATGTCTAACTTACCAAATCAGGAAAAACCTCTTGCACAGCAGGATGCACTAATTTATGACTCTGCACATTTACACCTTTAGCTAAGGCTGGGTTAACTTCCAATGCCTTAATTCCCAAATTCGCCAACTGCACAACATAAGGTAATGTGCTGTTATTGAGTGCCTGAGTTGCTGTCCAAGGTACTGCTCCTGGCATATTGGGAACGCCATAATGCACCACACCCTCTTCAATGTATACCGGATTTGTGTGAGATGTGGCATGTAAGGTTTCTACACAACCGCCTTGGTCAACAGCAACATCAACTATTACGGAACCAGGATGCATTTGTTTGACTAATTCGCGGGATACTAAGGTTGGTGCCCTACGTCCCAGGACTAAAACTGCACCGATGAGCAAGTCGGCTTCTTTAACTGCGGCTTCAATATGAGCTGAGTTGCTGTAAAGGTATTCGACTCTAGAGCCAAATAGGGTTTCTAGGTAAGATAACCGTTCGACACTCACATCTAAAATCTGGACGCTGGCACCCATCCCCACGGCAATTTTAGCTGCTTCTGTGCCGACGACACCGCCACCGAGAATGACGACTTTACCTGGTTTGACTCCAGGTACACCACCCAAAAGCACGCCTCTACCGCCTTGCTGACGTTCTAGAAATCTTGCCCCAAATTGTACTGCAAGCCGACCGGCAATTACGCTCATGGGAGTCAGCAGAGGTAGTCTGTTAGCGCCTGGTTGTTCTACAGTTTCGTAGGCGATCGCACAAGTGCCACAATCAATTAAATGCTCTGTTAATTTGCGATCGGCTGCTAAGTGTAAATAAGTAAATAATATTTGTCCTTTTTGCAAAAAATTATACTCAGATTTCAATGGCTCTTTGACTTTCACAACCAATTCCCGATTCCAAGCCGCTTCTGCTGTGGGGACAATCTCTGCTCCAGCACTTATGTAGTCATCATCTGTAAATCCAGCACCATTACCTGCTTGCGTCTGCACGAAAATGTGATGACCATTTTCTCGCAGCACCCGTGCACTAGAAGGACTTAAACCTACCCGAAATTCTTGATCTTTAGTTTCCTTAGGAACGCCGATTTCCATATACCGCCTCTGATAATTTTTTTTGTTTAACTGTAGCCTGCCAATCTCAAGCTTGCTACCGATCTATTGGCGATAGCTGTATTAGAAATAGCTATTCTCAGTCTTGAGCCTGTCAATTTTATCCAAATGGCTGCAAACTCTTACTCTTGACTATTGCTTCAGTATTTATACAATATATAAAGAATAGTAACAAATTATTAAAAAAGCGGTTGCAAGCTCCCTTCTAGGAAGCTTTAGCTGAATTTGTCAAGTCATCTTGGCATTCAAGCACTGCGATCGCTCATCACCTGCCAAAATAAGCTAAAGGTTAAGGAAAAATTAATTCCTTTACCTTTGATGTCAAGTCCGGTGAATCACTTATCATTAAAATCTCTGTTACGTCCCCGCGTCTCCGTATCAGTCTTAATGACAAATCTTCAACCGGACATGGCATTACTCCTTCCCCAGCCAATACCACAAAGTCTGATATTAAGTCCCGTTTGCCGAAAAGAGGTTTCTAAAAAATGACACAACCACAACCGACAATTACACCTAAACTAGACCAGCCGAAGTTTGGCTTTAACGAATATGCTGAGCGGTTAAATGGTCGAGCTGCAATGATTGGCTTTGCCTTGATGTTAGTGATTGAATACGTTACTAATCAAGGGGTGCTATCATGGCTGGGTCTGAAGTAGTGCGACCAACAAGCACACAAATTGTAAGCTAGTATTTAGAGGAGTTTCAACCAGCTGGAACAACCAGTTGGTTTTGACTTTAAGGATTGATAGCGAAACACTTCGCCCTCAATACTTTTATTAGATTTATTTGTAAATTGTTGCCGTAGAATGTAACCAAGAGAGGAATCCAAAAACCTATTACTGACTGAAATATCTGAAACTTGCAACTAGCACATGTAAGAAGGTTAATGAGTAGACTTCCTCCCCTACTCAAGAAAGTCATAATTAAATTAGTTTATGCCTTTGATGAAAAAGGCAAAATATGGGTGAGGTATTCTTGGTCAATAATATACACAAAAGGTGAACTGGAACCAATCAACCTGTGATGAATGCTGTATTACCTCGTTTTTTGAAGTCAACCTACCGCAAAGAACCACTAATCAGTATATTGATTACGATGGGACTGGTAGATGCCCTGATTGGCGGATTGGATGATAGCTGGTCGTTGTTTGCTTTTGGTTTGGGAACGGCAGGGATAGCGCTAGGCTTAAAGTTGTGGCGTATCCAGCAGAGTCGTCCTCTACCAGAGGAGCCTATAGTACAACATTACTTGCCCTCCCGTTCCTCTAGTCCACCTTTACCAATGCTAAGTGTTTCTAAGAAAAAACCACCTCTGTAGAGAGTACTGAGTAGAGACGCGATTGATCGCGTCTTGAGTAGAGACGCGATTAACCCAAGTCTTTCCAAGAGTTATGGGTGATAATTCATAACTCTAGAAAATTTGTTTATATATGTTTTTTTATACTTATCTCAAAAAGTGAGGAAAAATAGTGAGGAGTGAGGGAAGAGGTGGGGTTAATTTCCGGCGTCGGTATATTATCCTGGCATTTATTGTAGCTGTTGCCCTTCCAGTAATGACCTGGGAAGGGTTTTATATTCATCAGGCTGATGCTGCCATTGAATTTGCACCAAACAACTCCGAAACTACAAATAACTTTGCAAATTTCCAGCAACTTTACACCCTCAAAGGACATAACGGAACTGTTAAATCCCTAACCTTCACTCCAGATAGCAGAATTCTGATCAGTGGAGGCGCAGAAAACGAGGGGATAATTCGCCTTTGGAATCCAGCAAATGGCAAAAACTTGGGGAATATTAACAAAGCACACAAGACTGCCGTAGAATCTTTAGTAATTTCGCCAGATGGTCGAACCTTAGTTAGTTGTAGTACTGACAACACGATTAACCTCTGGAACGTGAAAAACTTTAAATTTAACTTTAGCCGCTCTTTTGTAGGACATACCAGTAACGTATTATCTTTAGCGGTATCTCCTGATAGTAAAGTTTTGATTAGTGGAGCTTTAGATGGGATTCGCTTGTGGGATTTGTTACAGCAGCGCCCACTCGGGAGTTTAGCACGCTTTAACAATTTGATTTATACGGTGGCTATTAGTCCTGATGGGCAAACCTTGGCTAGTGGCGACAATAAAGGTGTGATTAAGCTATGGAGTCTGAGTAGTGGTAAATTAATTAGTGAATCAGTAGCTCATACTAATTCTGTTACCGCTGTCGCCTTTACACCAGACGGACAAACATTAATTAGTGCTAGCCGCGATCGCACCATTAAAGTGTGGAATGTCAGTAGTGGAGAATTATTCCGTACCCTTACAGGACATAATAACTGGGTAAATGCGATCGCCATTAACCCAGACGGACAAACCCTCGCAAGTGCTGGCAGAGATGGCATTAAGTTGTGGAATATCGCTTCAGGTGAGTTAATCAATACATTAAGTGGACATACAGACTGGGTAAGTGCCATCGCTTTTAGTCCAAATGGGCAAATACTAGCCAGTGGTGGATTCGATCAAAAAGTCAAGATTTGGGGAATTCCAGTAAAACGTAAGTAAGAATTTATGAACCTTTGAGAGCTAAAGTTCATATCAAAATCCTAAGACAATCGATTTTTCAAAATAATAATAGCGCTTACCTCTAGTTGAGTAAGCGCTACTCTTTTAATTAAATTCAGGGAGAAAATATAGTTATAGCAGTTGCCAGCTACATTAGGACAAAAACTGATGTACAACTCCGACACCAACGAACTTTTAAGCCTATTGCCTGTTCCCTGCTATCAATTCCCTGATTTTTAGTAATAAATAATTACAATTTCATGCCTTAGATTGCACTGCGTCGAGTTAGCAAGTTCCACAAGAAAACTGCGACAATTGCACCAAGAACTGCCACTAAGACTCCAGTTAAGCTGAGAGTTGGAGCCGCTAGAGCCAAAGTTCCCGTACTGAAGAATACACCCAGACTGCCACCAACGAAAGCACCAATGATTCCTAACAATATTGTTCCTAAGATTCCGCCGCCTTGATGACCGGGGTAGATAGCTTTCGCAATAGCACCAGCAATTAGACCTAAAACAATCCATGCAAGGATATTCATTGTTCTTAACTTGAGAAACGTTTTTGACTGACAAATACACAATAGCAATTCCAATATTGACATTTACTCTCCCAACAGAACCATTTCTAAATACCCATAAGGATGAATTGTTGTTACTTCTGATGATGAACTCCCCTAATTCCAATGGACAATAAATTGACAAAAAGCTCCTAGTAAGTCTGGGACTAGAGGCTTATAAATTCATTACTTGTAATTTGGATATAGGCATTTCTCATTAGCTGTGGGCCTCTATTTGAACAATTAAGCTAAAGTTTGAAAGCCGAATATTAATTTGATAAGGTGAAAGAGTAAATGGCTTGTAGCTGCGACCAATGTTTAAGATGTCATCAATTACTGGCTTGCTTCCATTCGCCACCCTTACAACTACCTTGGCACTGGCAACAATTATTTTCTATCCATCAAAAACTTTGTCACAAACACCAAGCGACGGGCGCAATACAGTTCCCCAGCCAGGTTGCCTATCTGGGTATCCTGATGGCACATATGGAGGTTCGCGCCCAGTTACACGCTATGAATTTGCTGCTGGCTTAAATACCTGCCTAAATCAGTTAAATCAAGTGACTCCTGCTAGGACTGATTTAGCAACGAAGGAAGATTTGGAAATTTTGCTCAAACGACAGAGCGAATTAAACCAACAACTTCGAGAACTCAACGAGCGAGTTGACACTATACCTCCGAGAAAATAAGCATTTGACAGCAGTTAATTGATGCTAATGCTCATTTACTTCAACTATTTCTTAAAGAAGGAGTGGAAAAACTTGATTGCAGTGCAGTCAAATACCTCCACCATTTCTTGAAACAACTTTATAAGAAGCATTCGTTAAGCCCGTACAATAATGATCGGTTATTACACACACCTCTCTGATTGTTATTAGTCAGAATATAGTGGTGCACTATATTGCACTCTTACAAAAGCTAAATACAGAGGTAAACTATGTTTCCTTTTTGGGGTAATGCCTGTTATGGAAGCGAACCCATTTCGCACAAAGCTAGCTTAGAGCGGAAATTAAAATTCCTGATTTGGATGCGAGATGATTTAGAGTCCAAGCTGGCTGGTCTTAATGCTTCTATTGATACAATTCGCCAGCAAATAGAACGTTCAGATACAGCTGCTTAGAACTTAGTTCTTGCAGACATTTGTACTTAAGCTGGTTGTAACTCTTTTGTGGCTGGGTGCTGTACATTGGCTGCATTCTTCTTGTAGGTTTTTGTGCAGCACTCTGTCACAAACTAGCGTCCAAAAGAAAAACGGAATTTAGTCTTTTATGCTAGCGGCTGGTGAAAATAACCCTCAATATTTATAGCAGGGAATAGGCAACAGGCAACAGACTTAAAAGTCTCTTGGTACTGTGTTTTTACGAGCTTCAACTGCTATGCTGTCGCGTATTTAATTTGCACAACCAGGGCGGGCAAGATGCCCACCCCACAAGAAATTCATTTTTTTGAGAATGCAAATTCAAATATTTTTAGCTCATAACTCAAGATACTGGTAGAGTCAGCAGAGTTGATTAATATCTGGAAGTTAGAGCGTTAATCGTCTTAAAACGCCAAAAATTATAGAAATGAAAAATACGATCTCGATAGTTTTGAATAACTGGTTAAAACCACACAAATATTCTGTTTTACTATTTGATTCAATTGCTGCCGCTAATGACGTTGCTCTCATGCTTAACGGTGAGTGGGATGGCTGCAATGGTGTAATTATGGCTAAATGTGATGAAGTAGCTGTTAATACTGCTGCGAAACTATTAGAAGCTGCGTGGTGTTATCAAGGCGCATCAAGAGCTGTTTTACAAAGAGTAACCACTGATGAAATTTTGCGCCGTTATGCAATAGGAGAAAGAAATTTTGTTAATGCTAATTTGAGGTGTGCAGTACTTACATCAATGAAACTGACTGAAATTAACCTAAGTTATGCAAAGTTGAGTTGGACAGACCTAAGTCAAGCTAATCTCACTAAGGCTGATTTAACAGCAGCAGACCTAAGTCAAGCTAATTTAAGTGGAACCGACCTAAATAAAGCATACCTAATGAGGACAAACCTAAGTGGTGCTAACCTGCAACAAGCTTCACTCAAAGGGGCTAACCTAAGCAGCGCTAACTTAAGTGAAGTTAATCTCACTGGTGCAGATTTAACTGGAGCTAATTTAGCACTAGCAGATTTAAGAGGGGCAAATTTTCACCTCTGCAATTTGAGTGGGGCTAATCTGACAGGTGCGAAGTTAATTGAAAGTGACTTGGCTTTTGCTCTACAATGATTGCGCCTTCAAGCGATCGCTATCAAAAAAGATTTAAAACCCCCAGATGGGGGCTTAATTGTCCTCCAGATTTACTAGCGAACTGCAACAAAACCAGCTTGCTCAATTGCTTTTTGTCCCTGTTCAGTTAATAAAAGTTTGGCGTAGGCATCCCCTATTTGCTGTTCTTGCCCTTTATTCTGCTTAATAATCACAAACATATCAGCAGTAATTGGATAGCTACCATTTCTAATAGCCTCAGTATTTACTTGATTACGCTGACGTAAGCAATTTTCCGGTGATACCAGAGGTTTGCGGTAAGGGGCAATTAACTGACTAGAAGTGCGACCCAATGGCAAAGCCTTCACACTACACTGAGGAACCACTGAACGGGCAGAAGCGTAATACAGTCCACCAGGGATTTTGCTGAGTTGGCGCACTGCCTCTGTAGTTGAGTAGACATACTGGACATTCGAGCCAAATGCTTGCCCCTTCGAGTTGTTATTGCTAGAGAATATTACTGTATCTGCGTTTTCTGGTCGTTGAGATAAAGGTATGATGGGTAGGTTTGGGCCACCTACTTGCTCCCAGTTAGTAATTTGCCCGGAATAAATCTGCTGCAATTGCTCAACAGTTAAACCTGGCACCTTGAGTGATGGATTGACTACCACTGCTATTCCATCAATCCCTACCCGACGTTGTTCAAGGGTAAAGCCTCGTTGTGTCGCAATTGCTTGTTCTTCATCTGTCAGGGGACGGGAAGATTGAGCAAAGTCCAATTCCCCATCAAGCAACATCCGAATACCTGAGCTAGAGCCAGGGCTATTCTTTGTAGGATCTACGTAACGTAATTGTAGTTCAGGGCGATCGCTTTGGATCTGAGAATCTACCAATTGCCGGATAGATGCCCAAGCCGTACTACCACCGTAGTTGAATGAGCCGCTAGGAACATCGGCAATTGTCTGAAAATTCGATCCTCCAGTAGAAGAGGCGTTTAAATTTTGATTGGGGGAGTAGGAGTTAGCACTGTTACGGGATAATAAGTTTGGCTTGAGTAACCACCAAAGCAATCCGCCTATAACCATCAGTGTCAATACTTTACCAATAATCAAACCTCTAAGAAAGAGGGCAATTTCGCCGTTAATTAAAGTTTTTCTTTGGTTTGTATTGTCCATATCTTTAAATTTTGTTTCTTGATTGTATTTATACTACAGTAATTTCTCAGTATTTACCTTCTAAAAATCGTTCGATATTTAAGTTTTGAGTAAAGCTTTAAGTAGTAAGTCAATAACCACTTTCTTGATTGCTAAGAATAAGTTTGTAAAATCTTATATAACAGGCAATTTGCTTGAAAATCTTTTAGTGTCTGGGTTTTACGGCCAGCTTATTTAATCAACTATGCTTCAACTGCTAAACAAAATATTTCCCCACCAAGCCTTTCCAAAGAGGGAATAACAGATTCAAGTTCCTCTTTCAAAAGGAGGATTTTGCCGAATCTTAAGTTTTTTATATATCATCTACTACTTTTAAAGTATCTTCTAAATAGATGATTAACTGTTTGTAATGCCGTCAAATTTAATTCCCTGAGTAGTCTTTGCAATAGTGTAATCAGTTTTATCAATTCTTCTTTGGGCAGTTAAGGTATTTATATTAGTTAAGTGTGATTCATTAATAAATTTTTCTATGATATTTTTTAATTGAATAGGTTGGTATGGAACCGATGTACTTGTATTAATAAATGTATACATTAAAATAATTACTATCAAACTAGTGCTAGCACCGAGTCCGATCCCCAGCAACAAAATAAAATTTCTATAAGCTAGAAAATAGCTATCGACAGTGTTTTGTTTTAGCCCACCAGATTGTGATGACTCCAAGCGCACCAAATCGGAATTAAGGGCTTCCAGAGCTTCTGCGGCACATTGATAACGTTGGCTATGGCGATCGCAAACCATTCTGTCTAAAATATCTGCAAAACCATCGCTTACCTGTGTGTGATGACGCCAGATAACTTCCCCAGTATTGGGATCTTCTTGTAGCTGGTCAGGTATTAAGCCTGTGAGAGCTTGAATGCCAATCATACCTACTGCATAGATATCGCTGGAAAGTTTTGGCTTTCCTTTAGCCTGTTCGCTTGGCATATAACCAGGAGTGCCAACCACAACGGTTAAACCAGCTCCTAAAGCACCAATTTTTTTAATACTCCCAAAGTCAATTAAGACAATCTTGCCATCGGAATGCCGGCGCATTAAATTTTGCGGCTTAATATCTCGGTGAATAATGTTGTGTTCGTGTACGAAAACTAACACTTGCAAGATGTCTTTTAATAAATTCAAGACTGCATTTTCGCTCATGCGTTGACCTGGGATAATTTCTTGAGTCAAAGGATGACCGTCAACATATTCTTGGACTAAATAAAAATCTCCACCTTCATCAAAATGAGCAAACAGTCTAGGAATTTGATCGTGGTCGTTGCCTAGCTGATATAAAACTTCTGCTTCTCTAGCAAATAATTTTTTAGCGATCGCACCAACAGTAGGATTAGGATCTTTTGGGTGGAAATGTTTGACAACACAATGCGGTCTTCCTGGTAAATCTAAGTCTACGGCTAAGTACGTATCACCAGATCCTCCGCTTCCCAACTGTTTGATAATTTCAAAGCGATTCCGAAGTGTTTTTCTAACAAAAGACTGCTGATATCTATTACGTATTGCAGTTGCTAACGAAGAATTTTCACCAAATTCTGGGCTTCCCAACACTTTAACAGTCTCAAAGCTACTCCTGAATGTTTTTCTGATGAGAGGGTTCTGGCTCATGTGACGTATAGTATTGTGCTAATTACTGATCATTCAGAGTTTGTCATAGCTTGGGTGAGAAGATGAATGCTCGCCGCTTGATTTTTCGGTTTAAAGACAATCATCTTGCCAAACTTCATCTGCTTGAGGACAGTTTTATGGTTTGGCTTGAAATTGGAGTTTTAACCTAGAAATAAATATAAAAATAATACAAGCTTTGAGACATAAAGTAAATGCAATACCGTAAGTAATTAAAACTCTATGTTTTTCCACTGGTAGCCCAGAAACAGAGAACTACACCACTCCTAATACGGTTCGGTTAAAGGGCAAAGGGAAGACTCTTCTTCTTTATCTATTTTACAGCCGTAGTCACACAGGTTAGGACATTTTGAAAGCATGGAAGCTAGGAATAGTAA
>NZ_CAWUDO010000111.1:0-21925 GCF_963920935.1 Nostoc sp. CCY 9925
TACCATTTCACTTTAAAATCGATACAAATAGGCAGCAGGGGGGCAGGGAGCAGGGAGCAGGGGGAAAGAATTTAAAGACTAATCATTTGTATCAGAATTTTCGTGAATTGGTATCAGGGGAATTTTCATAAATAAAACCCTAATAAAATATGTAAAAAATGTCAGTTTTGATTGCCAAAACCCTGAATTAACTGGGTTTTTACTCAGGGACTTCCAAAAAAGAAATTATCCCAAATTATAGCAGAAGGCAGAAGGCAGCTGACTTTTCACGGTATCTGGAAAACCCCGCTTCCATTCCTCTCCCCTGCAAGGAGAGAGGCTTTGATTTCTCCCCCTTCCCTAGTAGGGAAGGGGGCTGGGGGGTTAGGTTTTGCGTTAGCTTTTCCACATGACGTGAAAAGTCAGAGGAGGCAGGAGGTAAAAGTATTACTATTCCTAGCTTCCATGCTTTCAAAATGTCCTAACCTGTGTGACTACGGCTATATTTGTACATTTGTAGGAGCGCACAGCTGTGCGCCCCTACGTTCGCGGAGCGTCCCGCAGGGATGGGATGTTTTTTAAACTGAAATACCTGATGATTTTTACTATTAGAAATATAGCTGAGCCTATACTGTCGATGAAGAAGATTCAACTAATTTTTTCAATTTTAGGTAAGCCTCTTCTGGTGTCAAAGGGACTGAAGTTTTTTGATCGGGGATGTAAAATTCCCAGCTATCAGGGAAATGATGAACAACAAATGAAGGAATTAGTCCCAACTTCATTGCTTGTCTTCCCAACTCTTCTGCTTTTTCTGCTAGGCTGATTTCATCGTGAAAAAAGTGTTGGCTCATAGAAAATAACTATTTATTCGAGTGTTTTAATAAGAATCAAATGCTTTGGAAGTGCTAAAATCTATTTCTAGCTATTATTAAAAGCACATTTTAAAAAGCAACTCTTTGAATCATTTAAACAAGCATAATACTTATCCTAAATTATCTAGTGAGTATTTGGATAATACCATGTGCTGTAACCTGATGCCATTCGTGTATAAATCATTTCTTAAGTTTGTGTTAAATCAATAACTTTATCAATACGAAAGTTATTAACCCAAGCAGACAAAGTGTTTGCCAAAAGAGCAGATTCTTCAGGAATTTGCTCGAGCAAGCTAAAAATCAGCTTTTCATCAGTACATAGTGCGGCTTGGTGTAGCTGTGCCACCTACTCATACCAATTCAAAATTCAAAATAACGCTCGCGGACACGGCTTAGCTGCGCTAACAAAATTCAAAATTAAGAAATCCTTGTTTTACAAGGGTTTCTAGATTTGCATCTGTTTTAAACTTTTAGTGAATTGGTATCAGTAGGCATGTGAGTCAGCATCTCTTCTATAGCAATCCGGAATCATTCGTCAGAAAATACGTAAGAGGTATGAAGTAGTTTTAATGACTAAAAACCTTGGACAGATCGCCTCTGTTCCGTCCGCACCAATGTAGTGTTATGCCGCTGGTTCAAAGTCGCAACGCTTTAAGCATTATTATGGTTCTTTCCTACACCCAGCAGAACAAAGGTTTTACGTTTTCTTAGTGACATTTTGTTCAGTTAACTTTGTCGGTGCGGTTAACCAATAACCCGCGGTTGCGATCGCGATCGCGATTGCAGCTACCACAACATTTGGATAAATCGAGATTCCACCTAACTCAGGTTCACGAATATTGCCTAGAACCGGATCGTTGAGAAAGCCGTATGAAGTTCCGGGCCAAAATCCGGCAGCAATCAGCCCAATCCAGAACGCAGAGCCGAGAAAGGCAGCCAATCCCATTGAAAAGCGATCGCTCGTCGGACGTACCTTCAAAATTGCTAAGGCTGCACTTCCTAGTGATGCCGCCGCAAAGAATGACATGGCACAGTGGAGCTTGGCGTGAGGCAACCAAGCAGGGTTGTTCATGTGACCGTTTGCCAATAAAACTGCATCAACACCAATCGGAATTGTCAAGGTTGAAATCGCAGCAGCGACAAGCAGCCATTTAGCGAGTTTTTCTCGATGCATAGTAGTATATTTCGGTTTAATTATCTGGCTAAGAAAACGAAGTGAATCTTACCTAAACTGTATTACTTACTCAGAGAGTGTACTTTAATTTATAGGATGGAAGATAGGCGTTTCTTGCGGAATTTATGGAATGATTGAGGTCATTCTTGCTATTGTGCGATCGATCGCAAAGTTCTAGATTAGAGAATCAATTAAAATTCGGGCACATTATGGCAACTTTTTACCTAGTAATAACCCTGGTGTAACTCCAAAATGCTTCTTGAATTGTCTGGCAAAGCGGCTTTGATCGGTACAGCCAACGAGCAGAGAAATTTCTGCGATCTTGTGTTTTCCTTGGCGCAATAGCTCCTTTGCTTTTTCCATTCGCTGTTGAAGCACATATTGATAAGGCGCGATACCTATGGACTGCTTAAACAATCTACAAAAATGATACTGACTCATACCCGCAACTGCTGCTAGTTCAGCTAAATGAAGCGGTCGATCTAAATAGCTGTGGATGTAATCCAATACAGGCTGGAGCCGATGTTTAGGAAAACTTTCCCCAATATGCTGAATTTTGGGTTTGAGCGTACAGTAGTGTCTTAGCAAGTGAATAATCAATACTTGCATCAGCGATTCGGTATAAAGTGATTCGCCGATGCCAGTCATGTCAAGCTCTGCCTGAAACAAGTGAGCGATCGCTTCAATGTGTGGATCGCGCGCACCTATCGTACTGAGCAATTCAACATAGCTTGCATCCAATCCACTTACTTGTTCCGCTGTTCGACTTAGAAAGAGTGGGTCAATCAAAAACATCAATGATTCATCGGTGCTGTTCCATGCCCAAAGCCCTGATGTCTTAGCAGGACAAATCCAGAAATCTCCTTTAATTTGAGATGTTTCAGATTCCTGTTCACCAATACGAGTCATTTTTTGCTGATTGCCGTCACTTAACAGAAGGCAAAGGAGATGATCGTTACATCCTAGAAAGTCAAGCTCATTCGGTTCTGAGACATGGCGATCGATGGTCAATCCAGATAATTGAAGGGTGCGACGCTTAGAAATCCATGTTTCCTTCATGCGAGTCTAATGAGTTCATCGACATCAAGGATACGCTGAATAGAACACTTTTTAGCACAGGACATAACTGCTCAAAAGCGATCGCCATTATCTTTGTCATGGAATTTCCCAGCAGCCAACGCACAAAGATTGGTAAAAGAGCGATCACAACAGGAATTTAAATTTACGCAAAGTTTTTCCCGAAACCACACAACCAACCTGACAAAAGCAATCTACTCTAAACCGTCGCTACAACTTCCCCGATTTTGCTGATATCGTAGCCGCCGAGAATTTCAAATTGTGAGTGAACCATCCGATGTCCCAAAGTACTAAGCAACTGCTGTACTGGGGCTTCTTCCAGATATTCCTTGAGAATCACTAAGTCATATCTTGATTGATGTAGCGGGATAAATCCCAGACCAAAGGCGGTAGCTACAGATGCTGTACTAATACCTGCATCCGCAACTCCTAATACTACAGCTTGGGCAACATCTTGGTGGCTTGTAACAATATAGTCAAAACCCTGGACAGCATTGAAGGGTATTTGCTCTTTTTGGAGTGTTTGTTCCAAAAGTAAACGAGTACCAGCACCGATTTCGCGGTTGACAATAGTAGCGCCCTCTGAGACTAAATCTCTAACTGTTCTGATTCCCATTGGGTTACCAGACTTAACCAAAAGTCCCTCCTCCCAAACACCAAGGGTAATCAAAACTGCTTCCCTTCCAGCCAGAACGTCTCGAACAAAAGGAGTATTATACTCACCAGTCTCAGAATCATAAAGGTGCATCCCAGCGATGTGTGCCTCACCTCGGCATAGACTGTGCAATGCAGACATGCTGTTGGCAAAATTAAATTGGACTCGTAGTTGAGGATGCCAACGTTCGGTAGCCCTCGCCCATAATGAAATCACAGGAGCACACCCAGCAATCACAACGGTGTTGTGAAGTGTTTCCAGATTATCGTCTAAGAGCCTGACTCGAACTTTGTCTGGATTTATCGGACTCTCATCCTCACCCTCCACAAGAGGGTGACTCACCGCAACTGCTTCACCATCAGCGGGAATCATGTCTTGGCGAAACGCATCTTTGCCAATTAAGGGATAAGCTACCCATTGCCCTCCCACACGAGCAAGACTAACTCGTGTCTGCTGGCCAGTGGGGAGGGGTTTGGAAAGTACTGCTTCAATTTCAGGTAAATCCCGCTCTAACCAGAATAAATCCTCAACTTGACAGCCAAGCGCCTTTGCTAAGCGAAGTGTTATGGCCACTGAGGGAGCGTATTGTCCCGACTCTACACCACTAATAGTTTGACGTGTAACTCCAGCTAGGTTTGCCAAATCTTGTTGGCTCATGCCTAGACGGGTTCTAATTGACTTCAAGTTGTTACGGAGATCGTTATCCTGCTTCATTGGCTTGAGCTACTCTCAGTTTCAAAAAGCCGAGCGCGGATTTAACTCGCATCTGCCAAGGCGAAAGCTTAGTCTTGGAATTTATCTCATTTCTCTTGGACAACATGACTTTGCTTTGGCTGTTTTGATTCCCTATATTCAAAGAATACCATACATTTTGCAATTTTCCTTGCGATTCGCAATTTTTTTTGCTGAAGATTGTTTTTTAGCTGCTGTATTTGCAACAGCAATTTTCTAGAATGGTAGATGCAAACTGTATTGCATTATCCCACCCCGCCAAAGCTCAGCTTTTGATCGCAAAAGGTAGACAGAAAATAGCTGATAGCTGGATTTAAAATTGATAGACAAAAATACTTAAATCCATTTACACTCAGGTTAATGGTGTATTTAAGAACAAGGTATAAATGTCAGCAAATAAAGAATATACTTCAGCTAGTCCTCAGGACTTGCTCGAATTGCAGACAGCATCTGTGTTGACAGATGAACACGAAGCGATGGAGAAATTCCAACCTATTCAAAAATACAAAGAAGATTGTAACTGTTCCTTCAACGTTGGGATCAAACCTTTGTATCTTCATAATGAAATTACCATTCTCACAACTTTTCTGCAAAACTTTATTGACACCTTACCAAAAGCCTGGGAGTTAGGTCTGCAAAGATGGCCGCCCTTTAATCAAACACCTCTTCAAAGTCAGTTAAACCAAATAGGTGCTGCAAAAATTCCACGTCTAATGCGTGTTGATTTTACATCCGTAGCAGGAACACCCCAAGTCTTTGAAATCGAGCATAATCCCAGTGGCTTGGGAATTATTACCCTTTTTCAGAAAGTATGGGGTTGTGAATCGACTCTAGCTCAGCAGTATCGTACCCACATCTGCGATCGTATTCATGTTCTCCTAACTCAAAAAGATTTAGATTATTACGATGCCCGCTTTTTTATCCAAGAAATGTCTGGGGATTCCGATCAACAAGTGCATCTATTAGGTGAATTAAAGCCAGAATTTTTGCAGCAAGATAAACTTCATTTTCACCGCTATTTTGACCCTTGGAAAATAGAAGCCGAAGCTGATTCACCCTTAAAAAGTAATCTCAAATTGCTTTTACAGTCTTGGGTAGAAGGTCAAATAGAGATAGAACCTCATCCCGAGCTATTAATGTCTAAGTTAGGATTAGCTTCGATTTTTAGCGAAACTAGTATATGGGAACAGGCGGGGTTAAATATTGAAATTGCTCAAACAATTATTCCAGAAATAAGATTATTATCTGAAATCAGCGAAGAAATTCCTGAACGCCAAAAGTTTGTTCTCAAAGTTTTAACACCAGAGCAATCTTATGGCTCCAGAGGTGTTACAGTTGGGTCTTATCAAAGAGCGCAAAAATGGATTAATTTAGTGCGTGAACTTCGTGCAAATCATACCCTTGCCGTAGTCCAGCGTCAGGTTGAACACCAAAAAGTAACGTTACCCTTCATTGATGATTCCGGCGTTATTAAAGAAGAAAAGTTAGATGTTCTCTATCGTGCTTTCTTTTTGCTAACTGACACAGGCTTAAATTTTGCCGGTGGCTACTACGTAGGGTCTGCGGCTAATACTAAGGCTGGAAAAGTATCTGGTGTTAGCGGGGTGCGTGGGCCAATATTTGAGTGAATGGGGAGATGAGGGAGATGAGGAGGTAGGGAGCAGGGAGCAGAGGGGAAAGAGGTAATTTTTCATTCTCCCCCTTGCCCCTTCCCCCTGCCTCTTCCCATGCCCCATCATGCCCCATGCCCAATGCCCAATTCAATATACTTGTGATCGACATTTCTTGGATGCTACCGTCTACAAGGTGATAGAGGATTTGAAGAGGTTTACTTAACGATGAAGCGTAGACACAAAGTAGCTTATAGTTTGACATCGCTGTTCGGTCTCAATTTAATATCTAGCTTAATAGCACTTGATGGGGCAAATGCAACACCACCGAGAACCCCAGATAAAAATGTTAATTGCGATATTTTAGTTGTGGGTGGCGGACTATCCGGTGCCGCTACAGCTTATGAGGGGTTACTCGCAGGACGAACGGTTTGTCTGACGGAAATTACCGACTGGCTAGGAGGACAAATTTCTGCCCAAGGGACATCTGCATTAGATGAACGTCCGACCCAACGGGCGAAGCAATTCTATTCTCGCGGCTATCTGGAATTGCGAAACCGCATTGAGCGTAAATACGGTAAACTGAATCCCGGTGATTGCTGGGTTAGTGACTCTTGTTTTCTTCCCCGTGATGCTCACGCCATTTTGGCTCAGATGCTCAAAGATGCCGAAAAGCAAGGCAAGGGAAAGCTGCAATGGTTTCCCAACACGGTAATTAAGGATTTAGAAATCGGTGCTGATGGTAAGTTAATTAATAGTGCGATCGCTATCCAACATCAACCAGCAAAAGGCGCACCAGTTCTTAACACCTTTACTTTATCTCAAGTCATTGAAGACGCCTATCGCTACGATAACTCGTCTCGATTTACCAAAACTATTCTCCGTTTGATTCCCAAGCAAACTAAAGGAGATGCTCCCAAGTGGTATGTTATAGACGCCAGCGAAACCGGAGAAATTATCGCCCTTGCTGATGTCCCCTATCGCTTAGGCATTGATGCCCGTTCTTACCTGGAACCTTCTGCTTCCAGCACCACCAACGATCCTTATTGCCCTCAAGGCTTTACCTACACTTTTGCAATGGAGGCAACTAAGGAACCCCAACCCCAGACAATGCCCCCATTTTATTTACAATATTCGCCATATTTTAGTTATGAATTGACACGGCTGGCTAATTTTGACTTAGTTTTCACCTACCGTCGCATTTGGAGTCCCAAAAAAGGACAACCAACAAAATTCGGTGGTGTAACTTTTAATGCGGCGACACCAGGGGATATCTCTATGCAAAACTGGACTTGGGGTAACGACTATCGCCCCGGAACAGCCAAGGATAACCTAATTTACACTCGCCAACAGTTACAAGGTACTGGACAGTTACAGCCAGGGGGTTGGATGGGAGGACTGCGGACAGAAACCCTCCGCAAAGGTGAGGAAAATGCCCTATCTTACTATTACTGGTTCGTGGCTGGAACTACAGACTCTCAACTAGGGGAAGGTGTGAAGCAGCAGCGAACTAATAACCGCTTTGTGGCGGGGCTAAAATCGCCAATGGGGACAGTACATGGCTTATCGAAATATCCCTATATGCGAGAAGGACGCCGCATCATTGGCCGCCCTAGTTGGGGGCAACCAGGAGGCTTTACGATTTGGGAAATTGATATTTCTCGTCGCAATTACAACGACGAATATTACCGCAAGACTCTACCACCAGATATGTATCGGCAATTAACAGCCGCCCTTGCAGGATTGGAAGCTACATCTGTAATTGCGGGTGAGGTTTCACCAGACAAAGTAATGCGCCGGACTCGTTCTACCATTTTCCCCGACGCTATAGGTATTGGTCACTACGCCATAGATTTCCATCCTTGTATGACCAATAGTCCCCCAGAAGCCCCTGGTAACACAGAACGTGCAGGTGAAAGACGCGGTGCTGGTCAAGCTTATCCCTTCCAAATTGCCCTGAGAGCCATGATTCCCCAGAAAATTGACAATTTGCTGGTAGGAGGTAAGAGTATTGGTACTAGTCATATTGCCGCTGCTGCTTATCGAGTACATTCCTTTGAGTGGTCGGCTGGTGCAGCTGCGGGAACAGTTGCTAGCTTTGCGATTAAAAATGCGATCGCACCTTACCAACTAGTCGATGATTTACCCAAAGCAGAACCACAGCTCGAAGCACTCAAACGCTTGTTGCAAAAAAATGGTAACCCGACTGCCTTCCCGGATACATCCATTTTTAACCAAAACTGGGAAGATTGGCGATAGGGTATTGGGTGTTGGGTATTAGGTATTAGGAAAATAGCACCTAGTCCCTAATCCCCAAAAACCACTATTTTCGGCTCTGTTTGTTAACAGTTCCTTATCATGGAAGCAAGCCTGTAGATTAATTGATATCGATGCTTATTCGTATTAAAGACTTAGCAGCAAAACTAGCACCTCGCTTAATTGAAATTCGCCGCCACATTCACTCTCACCCTGAACTCAGCGGTCAGGAGTACCAAACAGCCGCCTTTGTAGCTGGTGTTTTGTCTTCTAGTGGTTTACATGTGCAGGAAGGGATCGGTAAAACAGGCGTTATTGGAGAACTGCAAAATACTAAGCTAAGTGAGCGTTTATTGGCAATTCGCACGGATATGGATGCTTTGCCAATTCAAGAGAGCGCTGATTTGGAATACGCTTCTCGCGCAGCTGGTGTGATGCACGCTTGCGGTCACGATGTCCACACCACAGTGGGATTAGGAACGGCAATGATACTTGCCCAAATAGCAGAGGAGTTGGGTGGTAAAGTGCGGTTTTTGTTTCAGCCAGCCGAAGAAATTTCCCAAGGGGCAAACTGGATGGTGAAAGATGGGGCGATGGAAAACGTCTCAGCTATATTAGGGGTTCATGTTTTCCCTTCTATACCAGCAGGTTCTATTGGGGTGCGGTATGGGGCGTTGACTGCTGCTGCTGATGAGTTAGAAATTTTGATTATTGGCGAATCTGGACATGGGGCGCGTCCCCATGAAGCGATTGATGCCATTTGGGTTGCAGCTCAAGTGATTACTGCATTGCAACAAGCCATCAGCCGGACACAGAATCCGTTACGTCCTGTAGTGTTGAGCATTGGTAAGATTAATGGTGGCAGAGCGCACAACGTTATTGCTGATAAAGTACAGTTATTGGGAACAGTGCGATCGCTTCATCCCGAAACCCGTGCCCATCTGCCAAATTGGATCGAAAATATTGTAGCTAGCGTCTGCCGTGCTTATGGGGCAAGCTATCAAGTCAATTATCGCCAAGGTGTACCTAGTGTGCAAAATGATTATGCTCTGACACAATTGTTACAATCAGCCGCAGAAGAAGCTTGGAGTAGCGATCGCGTTCAAGTCTTACCCGAACCCTCCCTTGGTGCTGAAGATTTTTCTATGTATTTAGAACACGCCCCTGGTTCAATGTTTCGCTTGGGTGTAGGCTACAAAGAAAGAATCATTAACCACCCATTACACCATCCCCAATTTGAAGTTGATGAATCTGCCATTATCACCGGGGTTGTGACTATGGCCTACGCGGCTTATAAATACTGGCAACAAGGGTAAATGCCCCAAAAACAAGCGTTTTGAGTTGCAATTGCCTAGCAGTAATCAAGTAGCATTAAAAATCGGGACATTCTGAATCTACTAGGTTTGGGTGACAGTAACACCGCAAGACAGTTGAAACTTCATCCCCAATCCACAGCGCCACGCGGTCTGGTGTCACCCCAGAAGCAATAGCCCAAGTAGCGAATGTATGCCGGGTTGAATAGGGTTTGAGGTAGGGGAGTTCCCCCAGTGCCTCTAATTCGCGCACCACACCGGGGTAAAAATATTTGCCATCGCCGCATTTGGATGTACCGAAATCAGAAAGCAATTGCGGATTTTGCTTGCTAAATATACCGAAATGAGAAAGTCAAAGCTACTTTTGCTTGCTGAATATACCGAAATGAGAAAGTCAAAGCTGCTTTTGAGAAAGTCAAAGTTGCTTTTGCTTGCTGAATATACCGAAATGAGAAAGTCAAAGCTGCTTTTGAGAAAGTCAAAGTTGCTTTTGCTTGCTAAATATACCGAAATGAGAAAGTCAAAGCTGCTTTTGAGAAAGCAATTGCGGATTTTGCTTATTGAATTTAGTCAAAAGATGAAGTTCAGGCGAAGTTATTGAAATATTGTCAGACATTGCTTTTGGAATAAAAATCTGCGCCACCGTTAATAGAGATATTAGTTATTAAGCGTTGCAGGAAAAGCGGGATGATTTTGGAGGCTTTGTAAGATGAGCCGAAAAGCCCGTCCTTTGTATTTCCAGGCACTCCGGATGCCCGCTCTACAAGAATCATCTCTTGATTCAACAACACCAAAAATCTTTGTGGGCAGCGACAAGCATCTGAGCCTGCCTTAAAACGTTTCCGAATAAATAAATAGGAATCTGCCAAGCTGCAACGGTAACTTCTTTGACTAGATCCTGTACGCTAATTGCTATTAATTCATGTTCTGGCGGTTCTCCTTCAATTGCACTAGACCAAGTAAAAGCTAATAAGAAATCATCGTCTCCAGGCAAGGATGCAATCAAGCATTCTTCTGGTGTTGGCTGGCAAATAATCCCATATTCATTTGCAAGGTCTACTAGTTTCTGAAATTTTTCTACGTTCGTCATTTCTCTTTTGGATGTAATTTAGTCTCAGTTTGACAAGGAATTATGTTTTTTATACCCAAAACTAAAATTAGTTATTCATATGATTAATTACAAATTATTAAGGATTTATTAGAGGTCGATCGCGCTTAAGTCCAAAATTTTACAGCGATCGCCTGGTTCTATCAGCAACAATTGTTACTATTTTTAAAAAACTGGACTACCTACTTTTTTGGGTTGCCGTATTTGCATCTCCTTATTGATGCGCTAGTATCACTCAGTTTGACAGAGTGCATTGACAAATGCGATCGCTTTTGGAGGAATGGCTGTAAATCGAATCAAAAAAAGATGTTTGTCAACATCAGTTTGTTTAATTACCTTGGCATAAATATGTTCTTCTTCGGTAGCTAGTTGTGGTTCAATTAACAATTTGAGTTTGAGATTAATCAATGGTTCTAAAGAATGTAAAGATTGCAGTTGCGCTGTTTTTTCTGAAAGGCAAACTAAAGCTCCTGTAAATATTGTTCCACCTGCTTGTTTTCCTTGTAAAATGCTATATTCTACAGGCACTTCATGATTGAGGCTGACCATTGTTTCATCATCTTCAGGCAACCACAAGTTATATTGACCACCAATTCCACGAATGTCAAAAATCGTCACCGGGTCTTTGATACCCTTCGGTTTTATTTGTAAATCTCCAGCAATTTTGAGGTCAATATTTGCATCTTTAGAGGTATTTTCGGAAATCAAAATCTGCCCGCCCACAGTATAAGTTTCAATTCGGGCAGCCAAATTTACATGACTACCAATAACTGTGTATTGGGCGCGTTTTTGAGAACCAATATTTCCCGCCACAACTTCGCCTGTATTAATTCCAATTCCCATTTCGAGGATTGGTAAATTCATTTGTTGATTTTGTTCGTTTACTTGTTGCATTGCCAATTGCATAGCAATAGCACAAGCGATTGCTCTTTGAGAATCATCATTGCGACTAATTGGCGCACCAAAGATCACAAAAATGCCATCGCCCATAAATTCATTAATCGTACCTTTATATTGATTAATTACATCCGTCATTGCTCCCAGATAAAGATTGAGAATTCTGACTACTTCCTCAGGAGATAATTGTTCAGAAATAGCCGAGAATCCTCTTAAATCAGACACGAGAACTGTAACTTTTCTACGTTCTCCTCCCAACTTTAACCCAGAAGGAGTTTCCAGAATATTGGCGACGATTTCATCAGTGAGATAACGACCGAGAGTTTTTCGCATCTGGGCAGAACCTTGGGCGATATACTGAGTAAGTGCGATCGCAGAACCTCCTAACGCCAACAGTGAAGGAACAACGGGAATCCACCAACCACTTAGAAATGCTAAAAAGCTACCACTAAGTAAACCGCCACCCGCCAGACCAACAGCTAGGAAAATCTTCTGGTTATTGCTTTGGCGTTGTACCCAACACAATATCGCACCAATAGTTGACCAACCAAAAATCAATAGCCATTCTATTGATTCAGGTAAAGTCTTAATCTGTGAACGGCCATCCAAAGCCGCACTCAAAATTTGACTAATTAAATTAGCATGAATTGTTACACCCGCCATACGTTCTGGATCGGTAAGTACATTGCTGCTGTAAGGCGTATAGAATAAATCTTTCAAACTTTCAGCTGTAGCCCCAATTAATACCACCTTACCGCGCATTAAGTTTTGTGGAATGCGTTTCTCTTGTAAATCTGTCAGGGAAACTTTGATAAATTGTTGTATTCTTCCTCGATAATTTAAAAGTACTTGATAACTTCCTGCATCTGCTCGGACATAACCCCCATCGTTAGCTTCAAAACTAGGAAAAATACCCCAGTTTAACTGCAAATAATTAGAGTTATTTGCTGCTGGCTTGGCAGTAATACCCTCAGGTTGTAAGTACAGCAAAGCTAGTTTCAAAGCAAAACTTTCCAGAATGTCATCATTTTTTAAATTTAGATAAAGCAAGCCTCGGCGAATTTTGCCATCGCCATCTAAAGGTAGATCGTTTGCTCCAATTTGGTGGCGTTGTTTGAGAACTGGAGATGCATCAACTGAAGAACTATCGAAACTATCAGAAATTTTTTGTACGCCAATCAAATTTGGGGTAGATCCAAACACTTTAACTAAAGCTTGATGACCAGGATTTACAGGTAAATCCCGATAAAGATCTAAACCGATCGCTCTAGGTTGCTGCTGTTTAATATTTTCTAATACATTGGCAAGTGCCGCATCCGACATTGGCCATTGTCCCTGTTTGCGGATATCTGCTTCATTAATTTCAACTATCACTATACGACTATCAACTGCTTCTTGTGGGCGGAGAAGAAAAAATTGATCTAGTGCAGCCAATTCCAATAATTGCAGTAATCCAGTTAAGCGTAGTGCAATCACCAAAATTGTAATATTAGGAACTGCAAATAAAACGCCCCGCCATTGCCAAATTTGGGATTTCAGGTTTTTCCACATAATAATATTGAATAGGGAAATGGGAAAATGGGTAGATAAGGGGACAAGGCGAATAATTATTAACTCCTAACTCTTGTACAGACGCAATTAATCCTAACTCTTGTACAGACGCGATTAATCGCGTCTCTACTCCTCACCCCTAATACCCAATCCCCCATATTTAAATTGCTGGATTTGAAGCGATCGCACTTAAATTTACTGATTTGAAAAATTCTCTCCAATCCAGTCTCACTTTTAAATTATTCGGCTCAGTCCGGCGTAGCTGCACTAAAGTAGTCAGGGCTTCATGCCAAATTCCAGCTTCTGCATAGATGGCGGGCAATTTCCGCAAATTTGCTTTTGCTAACGCCTCAGACAATGCTAATTCCGGTTTAATTCGTTCCACCCATCCATCTACAATCGGATTTTCACTGGAGTCTTCAGCATTGCAAACAATTGTCATGTACCAGTGATAAGTTTTATTTACTGCCAGTGCTGGAGCGCTGTCAGGAAGTGTAAAGCTAACAATTCCAGATTTCTTTGGAAGTATAAAAGATGTTTCATAAAATAGTGTCTGGTCATTATCAGCAAAAAGCAAAAACTTAGCTGTTTTCACTGAAGATTCAGGTATATGCCAAAAAAATGTTGGACGTTCACCAAGTGTTAGTCCTAATTTATTTGGAGGGGTTAAGGGAGTTATGAGTTTTTTGCCTGTCAGACAAGAGCCACCACGAGTTGAACCACCAGCACTTACCGGAGGCGCTCCCCGCTTCGGTGGCTTAAATGTTTGACTAATTTGCCAAGTTTTGTTTGGTTGGTATGACTGAGCCTGTGCTGTGAAAGTAGAGTCAGTGAAATTCAAACATAAAGGTAAGGAAAAGACTAGAAAATATTGAGATGACTTAATCAATTTCATAATTTATCTCAAAATGCCTTGGTTCTAGATTGGATAGCTCAAATTGCCAACTATCAGTTGACTAAATAAAGTATTCCCAAAAGCAGGCTGAGATTTTACATTCAACTACAATCAACTACAAATTATCAATCAAATGAAGCTTCACCTACCAATATCCTGCACTCTCTAAGAAGTCAGGCATCTAAAGCTTTGAGGCTACAGTATGTAGTTTTATGTAAATTATTTAGGCAGATTTTTAGACATAAATTATATCACTACAATTCAGCCAAAAATTTTTCCTAAAAACGTCTTGAGTTTTAGTAAGTCTTTGATTGGCAAAATAAATTTACTGCGATTTTTACCGATGATTAAACTTAACTTAAACTTAGGATTCTAGTATGTGGTTGTTTGAAGCATTGGAAAACTTGTCTCTTTGTTTTTCAAATTGAATAATCGAATATTTATTGTCATCAATGTAATCAGGGGTGACAAGCTATTGCTTAGAAAATCAGATAATAGATGTATTAATTAACAACAAACTAATTAATACAAAGGATTTGAAGAAATCTGAAGTAGGCATACTAGGTCTGTAGCCAGGTATTAAACCTGTTTTACTTCCCAATTCTGAATTTTGAATTCTGCTGTAGTTCACATTCTGTATTGCTTGCAGAAGTTTATCGTGAGGAAAGCAAAAGATGAAATTGATTCCAAAATTAGTGCTTACTGCTGCTAGTTTGACTATAGGTTTTGCGACTTTAGATGCAAAACCTGTATCTGCGGGAATTATTAATTATACTTTTAGCGTTGATAGTCCAACCGCTAAGGGAAATGGTTTTTTTAGCTTTGATGATTCAACTTTCAATGAAGAAAACCCGATAGCGATCGCCAACTCTCTATCTTTCCAATTTGATGGCGATTCTACGCTTTACACCGAACAAGATGATATCGATTATCCAGACTTTCCCCTTGTATATTCAACGTTATTTTCAACAGGAAAAACATCTTTAGCGTTAGACTATACATTCGACAACAAAACTAATCCTGCCAATTCTCTCCGCTACGAAATTATTGGTGAGGATTTTACAATTTTCTCCCCAACTTCCCCAGATGCGGAAGTTATTTCCGGTACAGTTTCTTATACAAGAGTACCTGAACCTACAGCCTTAACTGGCACTTTGTTAGCTTGTAGCCTTGGCTTAATGATGAAGAAAAAGCTAATTTCCATCAAAAAAGTTGAAGCTTAACCTTGGTTGTCATTAGTCATTATTAAAAGGCAATAGGCAAGAAGGCAATAGACAAGAAGGCAATAGGCAAATACCCATAATTCAAATTAGGGTATTTGAATTATGACGTATTAAAATATCACGGCAAACCACCTCATTTCAAATGTTTAATTTTCTCCACAATTCAAATTAGGGTTTGCATCCAATTATTCGGTCACCTTCTTTCCGCTATTGCCTATTGCCCAATTACCAGTTCACCAGGAGTAAAAAATGGTAGATTATCATAATATTGAACGGTTCTTGCAGAGTCGAATTAAACGACGCGACTTAATTATCGGGGCAGGAGCATTGAGTGGTTTTGCGATCGCTAACCAATTTTCTCATCAAACAGCGACCGCCAAAACCAGATTTTCCAATTATCCTTTTACTTTGGGTGTAGCATCGGGTGAACCCTATCCCACCAGCGTCGTAATTTGGACTCGTCTGGCTCCCGAACCCTTAAATGGAGGTGGAATGCCAGCAGTGAATGTACCAATTCGCTGGGAAGTGGCTACTGATTCCAATATGAAGAAGATTGTCTCCAGAGGTACGGTACTGGCAACCCCAGAACTAGCTCATTCAGTGCGAGTTGTGGTAGAAGGACTGCAATCTGATACTTGGTATTGGTATCGCTTTATTGTCGGCCAAGACTCTAGCCCCATTGGTCGCACTCGTACAGCACCTTTAGCAAATAGCTACTTAAGTAAATTTAACTTTGGCCTAGTCTCCTGCCAAAACTATCAGCAGGGATTCTATACCGCTTACAAATATCTCGCACAAGAGGACCTCGATTTAGTAGTGCATGTTGGCGATTACATCTATGAAGGGGGAATCTCAACCACTACTCCCAGAAAACACAATAGTTCAGAAATTTTCACCTTAGAAGATTACCGCAATCGTCACGCCCTCTATAAAACCGATACCAATCTACAAGCCGCCCATGCAGCCTTTCCGTGGATTGTCACCTGGGATGACCACGAGGTAGAAAATAACTACGCCAACAATATCTCGGAAATTGATACAGAGCCAGATCAAGACCCGGTAATCTTCCTGGAACGGCGGGCTATTGCTTATCAGGCTTACTACGAACACATGCCACTGCGTCCGTTCTCGCGTCCCGTTGGCCCTGACATGCAACTTTATCGTCGGCTAGCCTTTGGTAACTTAGCAACCTTCCATGTTTTAGATACCCGCCAATATCGCACCGATCAGCCTTGTGGTGATGGCACTAAAGAACGTTGTGCAGAAAATTTAGATCCAAATGCAACCATTACCGGTAAAGCACAAGAGGATTGGTTGTTTGATGGTTTAAGTAGCTCACAAACCAAGTGGAACGTTTTAGCGCAGCAAGTACCCATTGCTCAGCGAGACATGACACCAGGGCCGGGCGGAACCTACAGCATGGATAAATGGGATGGTTATGTGGCTTCCCGCGATCGCTTGATGGCTTTTCTCGGACAACGCCAGCCCTCTAATCCAGTCTCCCTAGCAGGCGATGTGCATTCCCACTGGGCGATGAATTTGAAGGCCAACTTTGATAACCCAGAATCCGCCACACTTGGCAGTGAATTCGTTTGTTCTTCAATTAGCTCCGGTGGAGATGGCTCAGACACCACCCCCGCAGTTGAAGCTTACTTACCAGATAACCCACACATCAAATTCTTCAACAATCAACGCGGATATGTTCGCTGCGCCCTAACTCCCACAACTTGGAAGGCAGATTATTTAGTGATGTCAAACGTCACAACCCCATCTGGCACCATTAGTAAACGAGCTTCATTCGTGGTTGAAGACGGTAATCCAGAAATACAGCCAGCTTAATTTTCTAATTCCCAGGTATCAATTCGAGTAGGGGCGTACAGCTATACACCCCTACAACTTTTGTCAATGGTTGAGAGCGATCGCACTTACAGCCGCCATAGTTTTCTTAAAGTTTGCAAACAATCTTCTTGCCGCAGCTTAATAACTTCTGAATCATCTCCTAAAAAAGACAACAAATCATTTAACAATTCACCCGCTTGCTCTTTTGTCCACGCATAAGGACGCTGATAAGCTGGTCTGACTTTTCACGTCATGTGGAAAAGCTAACGCAAAACCTAACCCCCCAGCCCCCTTCCCTACTAGGGAAGGGGGAGAAATCAAAGCCTCTCTCCTTGCAGGGGAGAGGAATGGAAGCGGGGTTTTCCAGATACCGTGAAAAGTCAGATAAGCTGGTATGGAAAATGCGAAGTCATTACTAAAAATCTTGAATAGTGCTTTTTCTGTGGCGTGAATAGTTGCTGGCATAAAATTTCAAGTAATCACTGAGTATAATGTGATGCAATATTCCCTAATCAAACGCAGTTTAACTCACTAATTAGTGCGATCGCCACAAGTCACAGATAGTCTGCTACATATAGGATATACCCGCGTTAGCGTAGCCTCTTATACCATTTCTTTGTGAGGCTGCGCCAAACTCTTTTAACTTCTTTCTTTGTGTTCTTTGTCTTGAAAAGTGACGCTCCTACGTCGCTAACGCTGCGCTAACAGATCGCCGGAAACCGGCGCTCCGACGCCAGTTGCTTTCCGACGCAAGGCGACAGGAACGCACTGGCTCGACTTTTCGCTGCGTCCTTTGCGGTTCGTTTTTCTTTCTTGTACTTATGGTTTAGCGCATCTTCATACAGAATTGGTATTACTTGAAAAATCGCTACCAGTTGTGCGTGCATAAGCATCTAACATTTTTTACTTGCTTTTGGGAATCCTAAATCTAGGAAGCTAGAAAAACGCAGATGTATATGACTAAATTTAAAATATCTGACTCAACAAAATGGCAATTTATCTCATTTGTAGCAGGTCGTAGTATTGTTCTTTTTACCAGCATTTTGTTATTTACAGAATCAAATATTGCAATTGCTAAAGAGTATCCGGTAAATATTGCACAACAGACCAACGATGCAAATAGCGCTGCTGCTGATGCGGCATATAAAGAGGGAAAGAAGCTATATGAGCAAGGAACAGGAGAATCTTTGTTAAAGGCGATCGCTAAATTTGAAGAAGCACTTCCACTGTATCAAAAAATTGGCGATCGTTCATCAGAAGCTTTTACCGTCGCTCACCTGGGCAAAATTTACTCAGATTTAGGACAACAACAAAAAGCACTCTTTTATTTAGATCGAGCCTTATTAATCAGACGCCAGATAGGAGATAAAAAGGGAGAAACTATTACCCTCAACAACATTGGTAGCGTCTACTCAGATATAGGAGAATTGCAAAAAGCACTGGATTTTTTTCATCAAGCTTTGTTACTCAAGCAAGAGATGGGAGATAAAGTCGGAGAAGCCCGTACTATCAACAACATTGGTAATGTCTACTTAAACTCAGGAGAAGAGCAAAAAGCACTAGATTATTTTCAACAATCCCTTACCCTCAGGCGTGAAGTCAAAGACAAATTAGGAGAAGCTCGTACTATTAATAATATTGGTTTGATTTACTTACATTTAGGACAGCAGCAAAAAGCACTAGATTATCTTAGCCAATCCTTGGCTTTAAATCAAGAATTGGGAGATAAGTCAGCAGAATCTACTGCACTTAATAATCTTGGTACAATTTACTCAGATTTACAACAACAACAAAAAGCACTAGATTATTTTCAAAAATCTCTGATTATCAGCCAAAAGTTAGGAGATAAATTAGGCGACGCTCGCACCTTGAATAACATTGGTAATCTTTACTTGAAGATGGGAGACAAACAAAAAGCTCTAGATTATTTCCAGCAATCTTTACCTCTATTTAAATCTGTAGAAAATAAATTAGGCTTAGCGGCTAACCTCAGCAATATTGGCATAACTTACTCAGATTTGGGAGAACAGCAAAAGGCACTGGATTATTACCAAGAATCTCTATCTCTATATCAAAAAGTAGGAAATAGAGGAGGAGAAGCTCTCACTGTTTATAACATTGCCTCTGCCCAACGCAAACAGGGCAATCTTAACGCCGCCCTGAGTCAAATCAAAATAGTCATCAATATTGTTGAAGACCTGCGTACCAAAATTAACTCTCAGGAACTCCGCGCTTCCTATTTTGCTACAGTGCAGAATTATTATCAATTCTATATTGATTTGTTGATGCAACTGCACAAGCAGGAACCATCCAAAGGATATGATGCTCTGGCACTGCAAACCAGCGAACGCGCCCGTGCCCGCAGTCTTTTGGAACTGCTGACAGAAGCTAAAGCTGATATTCGCCAAGGCGTAGAACCAAAATTACTTTCTCAAGAACGCGACTTACAAAAACAACTTGATGTTTTAGAAAAACGTCGGATACAGCTATTAGGTGGAAACTACACTCAAGCCCAGGTGCAAGCTTTAGAAAAAGAAAATCAAGCAGTTCTAGAACAATATCAGCAAGTCCAAGCAAAAATCCGCGCCACCAGTCCACATTATGCAGCTTTGACTCAACCTCAACCTCTTTCACTTGAGCAAATTCAACAGCAAGTACTTGATGAGGACACCTTACTTTTAGAATACTCTTTAGGGGAAAACCGGAGTTATTTGTGGGCAGTTACTAATAAGAGTATCACCAGTTACGAACTACCCAAGCGTGCAGATATTGAAGCGATCGCTCAAAAATTACGTCAAGAAATCACTAGCCCATATCTCAAACATAGCCCATCCATAGATGCTCTATCTAAAATTATACTTGCACCAGTAGCCTCACAACTTCAAAATAAACGCTTAGTAGTTGTTAGCGATGGTGCTTTGCAATATGTACCATTTGCTGCTTTGACTAAACCTAATTCCCAAGGAACTAGTAGCTATGAACCATTACTAATTAACCACGAAGTTATTACTTTACCCTCAGCTTCTACAGTGGCTATTCTCAGAAATGAACACAAACAACGCAAACCAGCTGAGAAAACATTAATTGTGTTAGCAGATCCCATTTTTAGTATTGATGATGAGCGCCTCCAAAGTAAAGTACAAACCTCTCCTCCAGCTGTAACAGAAAGCAACTTAAACACCCTCGCTTTAAATAGAGCTGCTAAAGACTCAGAAGTTAGTTTTGGGCGTTTGCAATTTACACGTCACGAAGCCGAGCAAATTCTCGCCCTTGTTCCAGCTAATAAAGCCAAGCAAGCTTTTGACTTTACTGCTAGCCGTAACACTGCAACTAGCAACGATTTGAGTCAATATCGCATCATTCATTTTGCGACTCATGGCATTCTCAACAGCAAACATCCAGAACTATCAGGCATAGTGCTGTCACTATTTGACGACAAAGGAATGCCACAAAATGGCTTTTTGCGCTTGCACGATGTCTTCAACCTCAACCTGCAAGCAGAACTAGTAGTACTTAGTGCCTGTAAAACCGGGCTGGGAGAGGAAGTTAAAGGAGAAGGATTAGTAGGATTAACTAGGGGATTTATGTATGCAGGCAGTCCACGAGTTGTGGTGAGTCTGTGGAGTGTAGATGACCAAGCAACATCAGAACTGATGAAAGTATTTTATAAAAAGATGCTACAGGAAGGATTAAAACCTGCGGCAGCATTGCGGACAGCCCAGCTAGAAATATGGCGCACTCAAAAATATACGGCACCTTATTATTGGGCAGCTTTTAGCCTGCAAGGTGAATGGAGATGAGCGAGTGGGAAGGGGGAGATGGGAGGATGGGGGAGTGTGGGGAGATTAGAAAAAAGCTTCCCACACCTCCCCCACTCCGAATGCCCCATGCCCCATGCCCTACATAAATTTTTCCGGATGAGGCAAAATATAAGTGAATAATTACTTTACATTAAATATGCATAGCTAAAACTCATGGACTTACCTCAACGCGTATCAGTGCGCTACAAAGACACGTCCTACAATACTAATGAAATCCGTTTGAGAACTTTTCGGCTTGGGTTGCAGATATGGGATGAACAAACTAAGCCGAGAAAAACAGAGCTTTATGAGTTTATATTTTCTTGCTTGAAACAAGTTGACCGCCAAGATCGTTTTATGTTTTCTCTACTGTTTATAGAATTAACAGATCTGATACGTAATTCTTCCTTGGAGAGAGGAACTAAGGAGGTTTTAATTAAGACAGCTTTTAGAGAGTTTGCTTATGCAATAACAGACTTTGAAGAGATTGCTAAGTAATATGGGGCATTGGGCATTGGGCACTTGTACTGAGCTACTTGTGCCGACTTGTGCTGAGCGTAGCCGAAGTAGCGTAGCCGAAGTAGTGAAGTTTAGATAAGCCGTTGGCGCAGCCTCTCGTAGAGGAGTATTGGGCATTGTATATGGAGAAGATGAGGGGCACAGGGGAGATCAGAACTCCTCACCAGAGCAACAGAAACGTCTGCGGCTCCGTTCAACAAGCGCTCTTAACGCCCAATACCCTTAATTTTCACCAGTTATTCTGGAATTTGAATTTATAGTCTGTATTTAGACTTAGAGAAAATCAAGTTCATAACTCTAGTAAAAATTACGGAGAGTAAACTAATGATACACCCTAACCCAGAAGAGAAAAACAACTTTCTTTACCCTCGTAAGTAAGTCGGCGGGGAAATTTATAACTATGTAACGAAAAGTTAACCGTAGAG
>NZ_CAWUDO010000112.1:0-21803 GCF_963920935.1 Nostoc sp. CCY 9925
GGGTTGGTTTACTCACTGCTGCTACTGTACTTCACAAGACTGATAACCGCTATAATGAATGCAATTTTCTCTTAACTGCTGATATTGTGCGATGATAACCACGTCTTTTGAGGCGAAAAGCTATCTGTTTTGGTGTATACATTTCCGCCATTTCGTCGAGGGTTGCTAATTCATTGTCATCCCATTTAATGCCCATAATTAAATCTCTGATATTTAATATTGATTGCTTATGCTTCTACCGCCCGTGTTTGCTTGCTTGTACTCATTCCAATTTCTGGGATTGTGGCGTGATAACATTGCTTCTTCAAAATCCCAATTTTGAGAACTGATATCGAACAACTCAATTGCAGTATCAAAACCACACTGTAAAAATCTGGTGTACGATTCTTCAGACCAGAGAATTGATTGAACAATTGCTATTAAAAGATTGAGATTAGTTTCGGTCGCTGCACTTTCAGCCTGTAGCCAATCAATGGTGTCTAATAATTCTTTCTTAGCAGAAGCCGCAGTAGATTCAGGTAGTGCAGCGATTGGTGTAAATCCTGTTAGTTGTTTCATAATTAGTTAGTGTGGCGATTCATCGTTGAACCGCCGTTATTACTTGTTAATTACCGTCTTTTACTCGGCACAACCACCTGATTCTGCGGCTGTAACGATGCCCTTGCCTCTGCCTCCGAGACTGCTGGCAGTGCAGGTCTAATCTCTGCATTTAACGCCCACCTTTCGTAAGTGTCATTCGTAACCCAGTGAATTGTTGCCCCAGACTCCGCACCAGACCGGATCATCTCAGCAGCAACGAGAGCATCCTTTTCAAAATCAGACTGCGGGTTACGGTAAGACCATTGAATGAACCAATATGTACCCAGCGCACCTTCCACCTTTTGGAACTCGGCACAGAAGATATAGTTTTTCAACACACTAGCGATCGCCGCATAACAAAACTCTTTGGCATCTCCCGGCATACCCTCTTCGCACCATTGCTGGAAAGCACGATGAGCAAAGTGGTTGTACAGTCCGGCGAAACTGTCTTTACTCCGGCGATGCATCAAGAACGAAAGCAGCATGGAAGCCTGACCCTTGAACTGGTCTTTGAGTCCACCAGCAACAGGAATTACCCAAAGTTCGGTAAACGGCTCGTTGGTGAAGTTTTCGTTAATGGTCATCGGGCGGTCAGGACGAGAAATAGCGATCGCACTCGAAGAAAGTCCCTCCCCCAGCGAATCAGACTTTGCAGCTGCGGCTCAAAAAGTGGTTCCTCGTCTGCCACGCCAAAAAAGTCAGGAACCATTGGTTCCTAAAATTGAAGAACCAGTGGTTCCCCCTTCCCCCACAGTCACGGTTACGTCACTAACTCACCACAGGCATGGCGAATCAGGAACCATAGAAGCAGACCCACCCAATCAAAGGCAGCAGATTGTCACCTTTAAGGATGGCAGCAGGGAACTGGTTAACAATACCGATTTGAATAATGACGCAATTGAGTCATTTAGTACCGAGCGAACTTACCCCAAAGAATACGCCGAAGCAATTGCCCAACTCAAGCAACAACACCAGCAAGAATTGGAACGGCTGGAGCAAGACTTGAGAATTGGCTTGCAAACGGAAGCGACAACCCAAGCCCAACAGCAAGTACAAGAACAACTTACTGCTTTACAAAACCTATTTCAGCAACAAAAAGAAGAAAATATCCAGTTACAGCAACGGCTATTTGAGTTAGAGGGACTAAGACAGTTAGAGCTTGAGAACCAACGGTTACAACGGCGTATTCAGGAGTTAGAAAACGCTGTACAAGAACGTCCTACCCAAGAATCGGGTAATACTCTTACCAAACAAGTAACTAAGCCACTCAACAAGCAGGTCAAACAAGCATTAGACCAAACGATTGATCTGCGATCACTTGCTCTTCAACCGCCCAAAGAGAATGCCCAGGAGTGTTTACGGCTGATGGGTATAGCTTTGGGCAATCTGGCCAGTGCGATGAACAACACCCAAGCACTCCAGGCTGCGGCTCTGATTTTGGGCAGCGAACCGACACCAAGCGCGATCGCCTATAGGGTCGAACAATTACAATTCGTGCCACAAGCGGTTAGTGAGATTAAGCAAGTACTTGAGAAACCTGATTGTAGTTGGCAGGATTTTTGGAGTGTCGCCCAACAGTATGAGGTAATCAAATCAGACTATTGGGCGGAACTTACTACCGAAGAGACACAGTTAATTGCTGCCCTTGAAGCTGCTACTGAACCCGATACGGATGAACTGGTCACCCAGAAGGCACAAGTAATTACCAACTTTGAAGAGACTTCTACTGAGCTTCCTACAGATGAACTTACCACTCAACAAACAGAAGTAATCACTGCCATTGAAGAGGTTTCTACTGAACCTTGTAGCATCGGATTTGGTTCTATCGTTGCCTACGCTGACCCTTACTACACCCTGTATAACGCCAGGGGTGAAGTTGTAGAAGATTTAGGTGAGGAAGTGATTGTGGCCTGGGATCACTGGAAAGACCAAGGGAAAAAAACAAGTAGGTATTTCAAGTCAGAATTGCGGTTCTGGCAAGGTCAAAACCAGTAAATAGAACTCGCGCTTACATCTTTAAAAGAACTGAATGCAGTACGGCTCAAGTGCTGCCGATATTTTCATACGCTCAATTTTGGAGAAATATTCATGGATGCGATTACGTTTCAAATTCAGGACGAGTTAGGATTTTGTACCCGTACCAACGACGGCGTAAGCGGGATGACCGTCACAGCTTTAGCTAACTTTTGTGGTGTAGACCAACCTGCAATTACTCAGTTGCTAAACAAGATTCGTGATTGTGAGCCCATAACGAATGACTTACCAGAATCGCTGAAACCAAGTGCTGGTAAAGACTGGAGGCTCATAACGAATGATGCTCACGGGAGCTTGTTCGTGATTGACGAACTTTGTCATACAGTGCTGGAATACTACGCGATGGATGCCCGGAAGTACAAAGGCAAGCAAACAGCAGCCAATAACTACCGTATGGTAGCTAGAGCCGGGACAAGGGTATTTATCTGATCACAAACAGGGTACTCCCCCCAAACCCTCAGCACTGAACAGTTGGCATTACTCCAAGCTATCCCTGCGATGCAACAGGCGATCGCCCAATTACAAGCCCAAGTCCAAACCCTGTTACCTCCGTCATCTGATTTTGTACCCCCTGGCTGGGATGAGGATGTATGGCGAAGTCTACCACCACAAGATAAACGCCATTTCCGCTTTTTGTTCCGTCGTCGCAACTTCCGACCATCTACAAAAAATGAAACCCTGGCTTTACCAGTTGTGACTACCGAGCAGATGAAGCAACGACAACAGGCTGAGGTAGAGAAATTAGTCGGTGAAGTCTCGCCCGAAGAGAAACAGCGGCTTCAGGCAGCAAAACTCAACGTACTCCATGAGTTTTGGTCACAGGCCCCAGAAGAAGACCAAGAAAATATGCCGTTTTAGCTAAATCTGTTTTGATACACACGGAAGGTAGGATATGAGTAGTATTGCATCTGCTGAGAGATTTTCTGTCCTGGTGATTCTGCGCCGGGAATATCTGGACATCACCGGAAACTTCTGCGCGGCCAAGCTGATTGAGTATTTCTGGCATTGGACAAAGTGGAAGGTGAACAATCACCGTACCCCTTGGATTTACCAGCCTCTAAAGCGAATCTATGCTGATTTGATGGGCGAACACAGCCTGCACGTAATCCGAAGTGCGATCGCTCTGCTTGAAGAGATGGGCATCATCGAAAAGCAGAAAAACCCTGGTAACGGGCAGGATAGAACATGGCAGTATAAATTAAACTTCGATGTACTGAATAAGTTACTTGAACATGGCAAGTGCAAAACTGAACCTTCCAGATTCAATGCAGAACAATACCACAGAAACCATACTCAAGCTTCAAAGCCACAACAACACTCTGCTGTTGAGCTTAAAAAAAGTGAGGAAGTGGAAACCGAAATTTTGGACTATGACCAGGAACCAATTTGCCAAACAGCAAAACCAGAGTTACCCGAAATTACTCACTTCGTTGAAGAGATAGAACAGGTTGACTCAACTACCGAGACAGATACTCATGAGGATCGTTCTTGTGCCCCGGTTGCGTCAAATTTTCAGTCAGGAGACTCTGGTGATGATGATTACGCTTTTGAGGGTGTAGAAAAATCAATACAGCCCAGTAACCAAGAGGTTCAGGAAGTGTTGCAGCAGTTACGAGAAATACCCTGTACCCCACAGTTTCGGCTTAATACAGAGATTCAACGTACAGTTAGGCGATGCTGGGAGAACGTGCCGGGAGCGATCGCCTATTTGAAGGAGGCGATACGAACTTGGAAAGGAATTAAGTCACCGGAGGCTGTGTTTGTTGCGGCTTGTAAGGAAGGGAGGAAGCCAGAAGCACAGCAGGCTAAATCGGGTGCGATCGCTTGGTTCGAGTGGGCAAGGAAAAACAGGATTGTGATTGCGATGTCGGGGGAAACTGTGTACACGCCGGATGGTGAGGCGGTGGCGGTTGCGGAAATGATGCGGCGGTTTCCGGTCGGGGAGTAGGGTTTTGTGTTTGCTAGAAATCTTGAAATAGTTGAGTGGTGTGATATAGGTGGGTTATATTTCATGTAATTGGGAATTTCTAGAATTGTTGTTATTTTGATAAAAAACTGTATAATACTGGAACAAAAGTTATTTATACTTTTGTTACTATTTTGTGATATTTTCTCTTCCTTACAATTACGAAACTTATGTAAAAAACTAGACCGAATTTAATGTAGTGATTTGGCCCTTGTTATCTCTGCAAAACGGTAGAGTTACTTGCAGATTGTAAAATATCCAATTATTTTCTGAATATCATGAATATATTTTTATTTGTTACCGATCTAGATCATACATTGGTAGGAGATAAAGAAGCTTTAAAAAAGCTTAACCATAAGTTAGAACATCATCGAAAAGAATATGGAACAAAAATAGTATATGCAACTGGAAGATCATTAACTTTATATAAAGAGTTGTTACGAGAACAATTACTTCTGACTCCTGATGCGCTTGTTGCTTCTGTAGGAACAGAAATTTACTTTGATTGCCAAGAATATACTACTGATTCAGAGTGGGCAGAAAAGTTATCTTTTGGATGGAATCGCGACTTAGCAGTAAAGGTAGCTGAAACTTTTCCTGAATTAATTCAGCAACAAGAATCAGAACAACGTCCTTTTAAGGCAAGCTATTTATTAACTGAAGAAGACTCTATAAAGGTTATACCGAAATTGAAATCAGACTTAGCGAAAAATGATTTGAAATTCAATTTAATATATAGTGGAGCAAAAGACCTTGATATTTTGCCTCTGTATGCAGATAAAGGATTAGCTGTTAAATTTTTACAACATAAATGGCAATTTGGTTCTCATAACACAGTTGTGTGTGGTGATTCTGGCAATGATATAGCATTGTTTAATGCTGGAGAAGAACGAGGGATTATTGTTGGTAACGCGCGTTCAGAATTAGTTGAATGGTACAAAGCTAATTTAAAAAGTTATCGTTATATGGCAAAATCTTTTTATGCAAATGGTATTTTAGAAGGCCTTCATTATTTTAACTTTATTTAGGGCTTTAGTTATGTATTACAATTAATATTGCAAAACATGAAGATTATTAATTAGACAAAAAGGTATTATTCTTGTTTTGAATAAATTAGCTTACTGCTCCTAGTGCTTTTAAAGTAGCAATTTGGGCTGCACTTAAACCTTTAATACCAGCTATTTTCATATCTTGATACGGATTAGAAAATTCAATAGTATCGATACAAACAGGGCTTATAAATTCACTAGAATTAATAGATGATACATCCCAAACTTTAATAGTTTGGTCTTGACTAGCACTTAGAAGATAATTTCCATCACAAGTAAAGATTACAGATTCTACAGTGCTTTTATGTTCTTCCAGTGTCTCTATACATCTCATCTGGCTTATATTCCATAATCTTATAGTTTTGTCATGTCCAGCACTTGCAACTATACTATTGTTTGTTGGATGAAAAACAACAGATAGTATTCCTCCACTATGCCCTTTTAAGGTACGAATGCAATGGCATTTGTCTTCGCGATCAATATTCCACACTTTTAATGTTTTATCAAAACTTCCACTAACAAGAATTCTTTCGTCTGGATTTGGGCTGAAAGCTACAGTATGTACTTGATTATCATGGTGTTCACGAAAATCTATAAAATTATTACTTTCAAGATTTTTGATTTTAATAACTTTATCTCCGCTACTACTAGCAATATATTTTCCATCTAAGCTAAAAGCTAAAGATAATATTCGATCCTCATGTAAAATAATGTTATCTGGTGTTGGTTTATGATCTATTGTATCTGCGTTTATATTCCATAGAAGTACTTTTCTATCATTGCCTGCACTAGCAAGAATATTACTATCAGGGCTAAAAATAACACGTCTTACTCTCCCTTCATGTTTTTTCAAAGTTGCTTTATATTCCCATTGATTGCCATTGCGTTGCCATAATATAACATTACTATCTTCACCTGCACTGGCTAAAAATTTATTATCTTGACTAAAGGCTACTGACCAAACCCAATCAGTATGCTTAGAAAGTATTTGAATAGATTTGTAACTACTATTAGTTTTATTCAGTATACGAATTTGATTATCTTCACCGCAACAAGCAATAGTATTACAATCATAGCTAGTAGCTATAGACCAAATTCTATTAGCATATCCTTTGATAACATATTTACATTCTCGAGTTTGAGTATCCCAAAATCTGATTGTACGACCATCTCCTCCACTTAATAAAAGGTTTTTTTCTGATTTAGGATGATACGTTAAACTTCTTATTAAATGTTTATGAGCATTTAATGGTAAGCCAGTCCAGTTTTTAGTAGCTATAGACCAAAATCTAATCTTATGTTCGCTATAACGACTATCCTTTTCATTATTAATACATCCAATTGCAATAGTTTTTCCATCGGGGCTAAATACTAATGCCCGTACTTGCTTTATATCAGGATGTGAAATTACTTCTGGTTGAGTATTTAAATTATTAAAAACTTCCCAATTATTATCGTCATACCAAACTCGAATTTTACCATCTTCTCCCCCACTAGCAAGTGTTTTACCATCAGGGCTAAATGCAATACATCTGATTGTATAAGTATCGTCACTTTTTAACCTTTTGCTAGTTTTACTAGTTATATTCCATAGCCTGATAATTCCGTTTTTACTTCCACTGACAAGTATATTATTATTTTTATGGTTAAAAACTAAACAAGATATGTTTTTATCTGGTAAAACTTGTAAACCATTAAAATTTTCAACATTTTGTAAGAAGATACCTCTTTCATCTCCACCAATAGCAAGAATTTTTCCATTAGGACTAAATGAAACAGATAATATATGATTATTATATTGAAAAGTTTTAGTAATATTAATTCTAATTTCTTCTGTAGCTAAGTTTTCTACATTCCATAAAGTAACAATACCATCTTCAGCACTACTGGCTAGTTTCTTATTGTTTGGGCTAAAAGCAACTGACCATATCGGACTTTTGCTTGCATCTCCAAAAGCAATTAGCTCTCGTTTTTCTGTATTATGGACTCTGATTGAACCATGAGCATCTCCTGTTGCAAAATAATTACCATCAGAATTAAAAACGATGGAATGAATACAACCTAATGGTTCAACAAAAACAGAATCACGCAGATCGGAATTAGTAAAATTTACTCTTGCTAATATAGCGTCTCTAAAATCAACGTCCCAGATAGAAATATTAGATAGATCAAAATCACTAAAATCATTTTGTGGTTCAAGAATTAATAATAATTTTAAAATGTTGCCAGCTACATAATTATTAATTAATTTTCTTTGAGCTTTTTTATCTTTAAGTATTTTACTTAAAAAAATAGCAATGATTGATTTAGAATTATCAATATTTTTACTTTCTTTATTTAGTTTATCTTTTATCTTTTCTACATTACTTTCTGACACTAATACATTTAATAAATTTTCTTTATTTTGATTTTGATTTAGATAGCTCAGGTTTTCATCAAGACAATCTAAACTTCCATCTACTATTTGTTGAATAATGTTATTGATTTGCTCTAAGTATGCTGAGTTAGGGATGAATTGGTTTCGGTTTTCATCGTTCCCTAATTTATCAACTTCTTCTAAAACTGTTTTGGGTGGGATTTCTCCAGGCTTTTGCTCCAGTTGTTCGCGGCTCTGGGGTTTTTCTCCAGTTATGCCCCACTGCAATAAATCTAAAGCTGCCTCGTCATCAACTCCGTTGGAAAAAGCAACCCATCTTAGCTGTTTTAAAAACACTAAATCTTCGGGTAAATTATTTACTCCAGGCAGCAATACAGGAATTACAGGAATTTTTCTCTCAACACACTCTGCTATAAATGCTTTTAACTCCCAACTCTGCCAACGCCCTAGTCCTTGTGAACCAATAAATATAGCGGCAGACTTAACCAGTGGAATTGCTTGCTGTATCTCATCTTGAAATGAACGCCCTGGTGCTATTTGTTCTTCATCTATCCAAGATTTTATATTTCGCTGCTTGAGTGCAAGTGCGATCGCTTTAACTTCAGGTTTATCTTGGGTATTGTGTGCTAAGAAAACATCAAACTGAGTCGTCGAGACACCCGACGAAACGAGTTGAGGGGGTTGAGCCTTGGTAGACATTGGCTCAATCTGAGCGGTTTGCAAGAAAGTGGGAATATCCTGTTCTGGTATTCCTGCCATTCTAATCGCATTACAGCCGAGCTTGTAGGCAAACTCATAAGATTTTTTCGCCCCTAGCGCATCATAAAACCCGACTGCAAACTCAATCGCTGCCGGATCTCCAATCGCTTTCTTCATCCCGATAACACAAGGAATATGTTGCGCGATCGCTTCTGCTTGTACCTGGGAATAGCAAGCATTGAGAACTACACACTCTACTTGCCCTGAAAACAATTGAAACAGTCCAGCTAACGCTTCTCCATCAACTAACTTCGCTGCTCCCGTTTCATCCTCAAAAACTAAACCTTCTTCTCCTGCCCCATGACCTGAAAAATGAATAATCTGCGGTTCGTGTTCCAGTATTGCCCGATGAATATCTCGATAGCGTACTGCCTGGGCTGTGGCTATAGAATACCGTTCTCGGTTCTTTGACCTTTTCAACCCCTCCTCAATCTCCCGCATCTCTTCACCCAGACGCAGGTATCTACTGCCGATGGGATTGGCAGCTAACAGTAGAATTTTGTGAATAGAATCATTATTCATGAATTGGGGCAGGGACTACTCAAAAGCACGGTTTTTATAGCACATACATCTTGAGTATCTGCTTTTACGGAATTTGGCGCAAGATTTCTAATGTGAAGAGTAAACAAAGTGGAGTGCTTAAGGCTGTGGTGGATTTCTGCACTGGTGCGATCGCTTACCTCAAAGAAGCGATACGAGCTTGGAAGGGCATTAAATCACCGGAAGCTGTATTTGTAGTAGCTTGTAAGGAAGGGAGGAAACCGGAAGTACAACAAGCTAAATCTGTTGTGGTTGCTTGGTTTGAGTGGGGGCGGAAGCAAAGGATCGTGATTGCGATGTCGGGTGAGGTTGTGTATACGCCGGATGGTGAGGCGGTGGCGCTGGCGGAGATGATGCGGCGGTGTCCGGTGGGGGAGTAGGGGTACTGTATCTGCCTAGAATTTTAAAATGAGCGAGTGATGTGTAGGCAATGCCCACCGCAGGCATCGCTTTGCCTCCGCTTCAACTCTTTGATATCGTGTCCGGTTAAAGACTTATCATTTAGATGGCAGGGGAGCAGGGAGCAGGGGGCAGGGGAAAAGAGGCTTTTGGGGTTTTTGCACAGATGCGTTAATCATAAGTGATTAACCGGACTTGATATGATAACTAGTCTCTGGGCTGGGGGATACGCTGTCACCACTGCACCTGTGGGATAGGACTTGGTTTCTATCGCCTCACCTATATGATTATCCAGTTGTCAAGGTAATTCAAAAATTTTCTTTTTTTTCTTTTTACCTAGCGGCTAATCCTCCAAATCCTTATGTAAACTGGTTTATAGCCAACCAATCGCACTATATGTTACAGTTTACAAGTCGCAACGCGAGAGAAGAGAGATCCTCCCAGATCCACCACCCCAACCCCCACCGCAATATAGGGTAGTCCCCCCTCCTCATTATATGCGTCTTCTTTTATACGCTTATATAGCAAGTCATAGCTTACGAAACCACCGCTGGATTTATCATACGTAACTGCACTAACTACACTGCTCACTAAGAAACCACCGCTGGAGAGACTTGTAGTGTCCTCTAGTTCGTTATCATACCATCCAACTGCTCTGGCAAATGGTAAATAATTTTCTCTGTCTTTGTTAGTCCAGTCTTCATATTTTATACCTAGTCGATTCCCAGTCTTAATCCATATTTCCTTCTGTACACTAAAGCCAAAACGTTTGTCTGCATTGATCCAAAGCTTATCTATGTTTTGCAGGTCTAGACAAGAGAAACTATTAATCTGCTCATAATCTAAATATCCTACTTTTTCCCTTTTCGCAAGATTTAGCATGAGTTGGTATGTTTTTTTATCAGCAGCTTCCCAATTTTTTATTTGAGGACTTAAATAGTATTCAAGTTGAGCATATAAATGTTTTGTCAATTGTGTTTCAACGTCTTTATCTTGAGGGTTTAGCTTCCTTAAGCTTCGATAAACTGATTCAATATTCTCGTCTGTGAGCAACTGATTATCTTTGGTAAAATCAGTTTCATTTGGGTGATTTTTTAAGATATTAAAAGCTTTACTATAATATTCTATAGCTTTCTGAGTTTGTTTATCCTGAGCTAGTAAATCACCTAGAATTTTCTGAACTAATACTTGAACTTGCAAGCCTTGACGTGAATTTAAAACTTTTTTGTCAACCTGAGATAAATTTGACTGGCTTTCTTTAATTTCCTTATTAGAGTTATTCCAGTCTTTCAGTTGTTGGTAGACCTGTGATTTAGCAGTAAGTAATAGTGATTGTTTGAGTTCATGGTTATCAATATTAAATGATACTGCTGCCAGCTTTAGAGCTTCATCTGAATCTGATGAACTTTGGTTTCGCAATTGTCCAGCTATTTTTACAAGTTCGCGAACGTTTTCAATTTCTGCTTTTGCCTCTTCATTTTTGGTGCTTGTTTTTTGAAGTTCGTTTTCTTTAAATGTAAGCTTTGCTAAAATTTCTTTTTCTCTACTCTCAGCCTCCTTAACATTTTTTTTAGCGTCTTCTACTTCTTTTTTTGCTTGTTGTTCTTGCTTTATTGCTCGTACAGTATTCTTATTGGCTTCTTGTTCTTTTGTTTGTGCTTCTCTAATTTTTATCTGGGCTTGTTTTAAACTTTTATTCGCATTATCAACCTGAGAATTAGCAGCTTTAACTTGTTCATTAGCTGCATCAACCTGAGAGTTAGCAGTTTTAACTCGCTCATTAGCTGCATCAATCTGAGAGTTAGCAGCTTTAACTTGTTCATTAGCATTATCAATCTTTTGTTTAGCTAATCCACCTAAAATTGCCGCTCCCAAAACTGCAACAACCAAAACAAAAATTCCAATACTAATTCGCCGTTGAGCTTTCTTATTTGCCTCACTGAGTAATTGATTTCTCGCCTCTAGTGCTTCTTTATCCTGCCTCTCTCTTTCTAATGCAGCCTCTTGTTGTTTGACAGCAATCTCTTGTTCAATTTCCTTTTCTTTACTAGCTGCTAAAAACTGTTTATCCTGATAACTTAAGTTTTTATCTTTCGCCCATTCTTCTGCTTCCTGTAATGCCTGTCCCCGCAGCAACCGCGATTCATCAGTTTCACCGGAAGCTACCCAAAAGCGAAAGTTTTCAGAATAAGGACGCAGATTATTTAATTGAATCTCAATCCAATTTAAGTTAAATATTTCACGGTAAATTTTGTTATAAATTCTCAGATGCCCTTGCTGTCTAACAACCAATCCTGAAAGCTGTAACTCGCTTTGCTCTAATGTTTCATCTGCTATAACTTGAGATTGTTCTTCAGCTAATCTGACTTGCTGGTACAGTTCTAGCAAGTAACCTGCCCGTTGTTCATCTCGTAAAATCCTGGCTTGAATTGTTCGTAAATGTTCAGGTTCATCCTGGGATTCCCAGCTTTCGATAATCCGTGACTTAACAACTTGCTCTACTGAACGAGGGTGTTCCTGTGCTGATTCCTCAACCATAAACTGACACAGCTTTTGAGTTAGGAATGGTTGTCCCCCCGTCCACTGCAATATTTCTTGTATTACTGCTTGAGGATTATTAAACTTTCCCTTTAAACCCTCCTCTAATGGTTCGGCCTCATGCAGTTGAAAGCCTTTGAGGGAAATAGCCTTACCAATGTTAAACGGAGTACGGTTCTTATCTTGTATTAAACTGGTTGGTGATGCGACCCCTAGCAAACAAAAAGTGAGGCGATTATATTGGGGGTTATCAACGGGTGAACGAAAAAAGGTGTGGGGAAGAGCTTAGTTAGCGGATGACATCCGCTAACTAAGCTCCCAGTAAGATAAATTTTAACTTTCATCAGATTTTTGATATCTTGTAGCTTCTTCAACTAGGTCATTTAGTCCTAGTTCTAGTGTGTGAAGCACCTGGTTTAACGCTTCGATTTTTGTGCGATTTTTCATCATCTCAACTGCCTTTAAAAAAGCTGGACTACCTGCTTTACCAATATATTGATGACAACTTTTGCTACCATTTTTGGTAACAAAGATAGGTTCTCCTGATTGCCACTTGTAATACCAATAAGCTCCACCCTTACCTTTAGCGCGGTAACGAACAATCCAACAACCATGAAAAGCTACATCACTCAGGTTAAGAGTAGAGATTTCTTGGTTGATTTCTTCTCTTTTAGCTTGTAAAAGTTCTATTCTGTGTGCTAAATCTGAAAGACTGTGTTCTCTTGTTTTGACCACTATTAAATACAAGCTTACTTGGAAAAGTGTTATCGTCAGCTTTATGCTAACTTACTGTGATTGTAAGATAAGGATGACCAAAAATTTGACCATCGAGTTGAATTACTTAAATATGCTGCTCTAAGAGCCATAACTCCTTCTGCTCCAAAACAAGACCAGTGCATCCCAGCCTGTTTTAATCTTTGTGTAACTACACACGATTGGAACTTTCAACAACTCCTGAACCAATCATTAAACCAGCTTTTAAATAGGAGCAATAATCAATCCGACTCTGATTATTAGTTAAATAACGCTCTAAATCAGTAATTGCTTTGCTTAAATCTTTCTTTTTCTTTTGGAATTGATGACAATTTTCAATGACTCTAGTCCATTGTGATTTTTTCAGTAGTTGTTGTTGAGTTTTCACCCAATCTTTTTGAGTATCTTCTTTATTTGGATACGCTGCTTTCGCTACTGCCCAAACATATTCCGAGAGATGAAAAAAGTCCAGAATCTCTACCGAACCTGGAAATTGTTCTGATGCCATCGCCCAAATCCAATGTGCGCCGTCACCAAGAAATACGGTTTTTGTAGGTTTTTTACCTGCTACTTGATTATATAACTGCGATACTCTTTCTCTAAAATCTAGACGGGATTTTAAAGTAGCTACATATTCCCGTTGCCGGATAACACCTCTTTTTTTACCAACTTTTTGATGGTGTTTATTCCAAAAAATTACACCAACTTTTGCTTCTTTATATCCTTGTTTTTGATTCAAGGGAGTCATGACTCCATCAACTCCCACATATAATAAATCTACTGGCTCTGACTCTAAATTATCTCCTGACAACTGTGAACTCAAATCCATATCACATTCAACTTGAAATTCTTGACTTTGTAGTTGATTTCCTACCTTTTCTACTTGATTAGCTAAGGTTTTTTGCGTCAAATTTAGCGTTGTCCATTTTTGAAACAACGAGTGAGAATTCGGAAATTCACTACTCACTCCCAAGGCGCAGGCTAATTCTAATACCATTGGTAGCCATTTATCTTTTGGTAGCCCTAATTCTTCATCAACTTTGACCTTAATACCATCTCCTGTGACATAAGCTCTACGCACAAGAACCATTTCACCTAATGGAGTGTAATATCTTTTTTCTCTTTTAGTTCTCGGATGTGAGTATTGGGCTTCTTTTTCTTCAATTAAGGCTTGAAATAAGCTTTGTTGCACAAATTTCCCTAATTTTAGCCACATACTGTAGAATTCGCTCACAAATTCTTCTAAATGGTGACACTCCGGTAAGTCCTGGAGTGTGTCACTGATGTGAGACAGAATTGATTGGAGGTTGTTCATGGGTAGTTTAGTTGCATGGTATCAACTATGTTAGCGTGCTTTATCCGCTAACTACTCTCCCTACTCTCCCACACCTTTTTTCGTTCACCCGTTATCAACTCGCTCATTATAACAAGACCTAATAAAAGCAAAAAAATCATCTGTCGGGAAATTTAGACTCAGAACACTATCAATCTCATCAATAAAAATTACTATATTTTCTGAAATTTCTGCGAGAAGAATTTTTGTCAGAAAGTTACTAAATCTTAATAATGGTGAATTTAATTGATTCTGCTCCCACCAGGCTTTAAAATCTACATCCAAGGCAAAACTATCGATGAGCTTAACAATCAAATCTGCATACCAATTTTCTTGAGTTGCTGTCTGAATATTAATGGAGGATAAATCAATTGATGCACACTCTACACCAGCTTCACCTAAGCGGCTCATTGTTCTTACACGCAAGCTGGACTTTCCACTCTGTCTAGAATTTAATACATAACAAAACTTCCCTTGTAATAGGGCTTCATTTAATTCATCATCAGCTTCTCGGTTGACATAAGTACTGGCATTTTCAGGTAGACTTCCAGAGAAAATGTACTGGTCAACCATAAACTACTCCAAACGTGCCAAAAAATACTGACGATACAAATCGCAACTAGCAATACAGTCATTACGCACTATCTTAACTAGCCCTAGACTGTGCAATTTAAAAGTGATTTCCGGATTAAGCTGCACTGGTTTATCTACTGTTATCACTTTTGTGTAACCTTCTTTTAACTGAGAATCACTTTGCAAAGATTCTAGTTGCTGCCGTAAATGATAGCTGAAAATTCCTTGTTCTGTTGGAGCTAGGCTGATTAATTCCTTTAAAGAAGTTTCCTGGCTTTTGAGGTTAGCTATTGCCTCGTTTAAGAGATAAGGATGTCCACCTACTAACTTGATTAAGTTACTTAATCCCTCTTCCCCAAAATACCCCCCTAGTTCATACAGTTTCACCATTTCTTGCACCTGTTGTTGATTAAACTCAGGTAACTCAATAGCTAGTCCAACGTTAAACGGTGAACGATTGATATCTAGAGTGGGGTAAGCTTCTGTGGAATTAACTACCACTAGTCGTAGTTTCTTCCAAATTTTTCCCATTCTGTCTCCTTGTTTGGCTGTTTCATACCAACTCCGCAACAGGAGACAGAATTCTGAGAAAATATTGGCATATTCAAATAGACGTTCAAAATTATCTATCGCAAAAACAAGAGAGCTATTTATATTCGATAACAAATATCTTTGAAAATAACGAGTGCAACTTGTATTTAAACCCAAACTTTCTTGCCAATATTCATCTACCAAGTCTTTCACATCCAAGCTATCAGAAACATTGACACATAACCAATGTAAGAAAGTTTTTAGGTCAGTCAGAGTAGAACTATCAGCAAGTTTTAAATCCAATTTAACTGTCTCATATCCCTGCTCTCTAGAATGGTCTAGGATTTTCTCTAGCAGCAGAGTTTTCCCCATTCTCTGCGGGGCTTTGATGCGAATTAAGGCTCCAGGTTGCACGATTGCTTTATAGCATTTGTCCTCAATTGGTGGCCTTTGAATGTATATAGTTGTGTCTGCCCCTACCCCAGAATTATCAGCCGCTTGCAACTGTTGTTCAATTGCATCCAACTTGTCACCAAGCTCCTTCAGTGTGCGCTCCTCTGACTGAAGCTGTTGTTCGTATTGAAACTTGCGGGATACATCGGTTTCAATAACCAACGCTGTTCGTAGATTTGCGACTTTCTGGCTTTGGAGGGTGTAAGCCTTTTCGAGTGAGTCTCTTTCTTGTTGCGATCGCTGGCGTTGATTCTGTGATTGGACTGAATTACCTGATGCTGTCGTTTGCTGCCCAAGGTGAATGTTGTAGATGTCGCCGCCAATTTGCCCAGCGTTTACTGTGCCAGCGTTAATCAACCCACCGCCAAACTGGGAATTGCGTAAGTCGTTGTTGACTTGCTTTGAGTTTTGTGAATCGGGCATGGGTTAGGCTTGAGCAGGTTTAAGCGATATTGTTGTAAATGATATCACCGTTATTTTTTAGACCAACAGATGCAAATTCTTTCTTAATCTCGCTTGAATTCCATTTGAGCGAAATGGTCTTGCAGCAGTTTGTGGATAAACCGGTAGCGGCCGCCGACACGCTGGAGCAGCATACGTTCGGTGCAGTAGTCGAGGAAACGGGCGTAGTTCCAGGGGATGTGGCCGTTGCAGTAGAGGATGAGGCGTAGGGTGAAGTGTTGGATGCAGGTTATACCACCACCAAATAGCCCGCCAATGACTCCACCAATCAGTCCAACAGTTATTCCAACTTCTAGTCCACCACCTAGCATAAAAAGTAGTCCACCACTTAGTCCAGTAATCAGCCCCTTAACTAGCCCATAAATTAACCCAACTAATAGACCACCGGCTAGCCCACCAGCCAGCCAAAAAATTCTAGCATTGACAGATGATTTCTTGATCCCCTGATTAGGGATTGTTTTTCTTTTAATGTTGGAGTTACTTAGTCCAAAAAACGACCAAATACTTAATCCAAAAAACAACCCACTAACTAGTCCAAAAATCAGCCCAGTAATTAATGTAAAAATTCCTATTATAATCATCTGACTTTTAGTTTTTTTCCAAGACCATTTCAAAAACTCTATAGTTTTTATTTCCTTATCTGCTGCTGCTAGTATTCCTAAAAGCAGTCCCAAAATTAACCCAGAAATAAAACCATAACCTAGCCCAACGATTAGCCCAGAGGTTATCCCAAAAAATACCCCTAATATTGACCCCCAGCTTAATCCCAAAATTATTCCACTAATTAACCCATTAATTATTAGACCGCTCAGTCCACTACTGATACTAACAATCAACCAAACTATAAATTTGTATATCCATTTTTGAGTGCGATATTTTAACCAATAAGGCTGTATTTCTTCAATCAAGAACTCAGTTTTTGATTCTAAAAGCATTTTTTGAGCTAACCAAACAAGCCACATTCGTGTTTGCCTAGCATTAGGAGTTTTGTTCTTCAAATACAACCTATTGTTAGTATCCCGTGTTAGCATCCGCCCTACATAGGCATCTAGCAAATATTGAATCTGGTCTGCTGTAGAGTTCAAGTGCTGCCATTCTTTAACAGATATTTCTTGAGATGCTAGAACAGTAATGTTGAGTAGTAAGGGAGTTGTAACTAACTCTAGTAAATCTAAATCGTTACTGAGAGTTGACCACAGTTCTATACAATTTATAGCGGTTAGATAATCACAAATTTGATTGTTGGTTAAAGGCTGTAAGTAAATTGCACCATTAAGTTGTAATTGAGTTGAGTAGTTACTATATTCTTCACTTCGACTGCAAACAACTAGAGAAAGCGGCCTAGTTTCGCTTGCTAAAAATTGATTAATTGCATGGATGCAAAGTTCTTGGCGTTGTGGCTCAAGTTCATCTAAATCATCAAGTAATGGTAGTAATTGACGATTCTTTAACCATTCTTGTCCAAGCTTTTTTGAAGCCCCATATTTAGATTTAAGTTCTGCAACTAACCAATCAGTTATAGATTGGCGGTTAACTTTCCAAGAAGATAAGTTAAATAAAACAGGAACAGGATAATCAAACTGTTCTTCGGCACGGTTGACTAAAGCTTGTGCCAGTTCTAATTGTGTGGTGGTCTTTCCTGACCCTGGTGCACCCAATATTAACAGTTTCCCGGCAACTTCTTGAGAATCAAAAACTTCTAAAATTGTTGTGGTATCTGGGAGAGTTTCAGAAGGTTTTTGACCTATTTTTATTTCTGCATCCCAAGGACGTTTTACCTGCTGTGGTTGTGATTCCTTCCCCAAATTAATCAGCACGGCATTGTGTAGAGATTGCCTTAACCGCGCAGTAAGTTCTTCCTTGACTGCGGCTAGTAGTATGCGTTCATTCTTGGGTCGAGCCGGATTGCCTACTGGTGCTGTCTGCTGTCCGAAGAAAATGTTCCAGATGTCCCCGCCAATTTTGCCAGCATTAACATTCTCAGCATTAATAAACCCACCACCAAACTGGGCATTGCGTAAGTCGTTGTTATTGACTTGCTTCGGGTCTTGGGAGTCCGGCATGGATCAGCTTGGGAAGTCTTCAGTGTTATTGTTTTGAATGTTACCACCGATTTGCTGTGCATCAACACTAATAGCATCCACCATGCCACCTGCAAAGTGTGGATTGCCCATATAATAATTAGAAATTTTCCTGGGATTTTCTGCTAATGCTTTTTGGACTGACCCTTGTTGTTCTACTATGTCAAACAGACGGTTAATTTGTGCTTCTTGCCTGACAATTACTTTATCTTTATCATCAAGCCTTGCTTGGTACTGTGCTTCCAATGCCTTGGCTGCAAATTCATACCTCTGCATGAACTCACTGTGGATTTTGGCTTTGTCTTCATCAGGGGCAACAGCTACTCTGATTAAAAGAATGCCATCTCCTTTTTTCTCGATGCTTTGGACATCCAATTGTGCGTCTTGGTTTTCGACTTCTACTTTTTTGAATGAGTAAGCAAAAGCATCCCAGTCAATACCATTGCGAAAGATTAGGTCTACGGTTTCTAGGGATTTTTGGAACAGCTTGGTGAACTCGCCAGGGGCAAAATTACCATTACTGGGGCGGCGTTCTTGTTGACCTTGGCGTAGGTAGATGTAGTCACAGATTACGTTAGTTAGATTGGTCTTGCTGTTAATATGCCAATCTTCTATACAAGCTCCTGTAAGGTTAGCTGTCGTAAAATTTGTCCCTAATGCTTGAATTTTCTTAAGATTTGCTCTACTGAGGTTAGCAGATGTTAAATCAAATTCGTTAAGCTCAAGTTCACTAAGATTAGAGTAACTGAGATTAGCATGGCTAAAGTTAACCCTGCTGAGTTTAGCTGTATTAAGGTTTAACTTAGTAAGATTAGCTCTGCTAAGATTTGTTTCTATCAAAACAGTTCCAGAAAGATTAGCATTAGTTAAATCAACGTCAACCAGGACTGCTTTACTTAGATTTGCACCGCTAAGATCGGCCCTACTGAGGTTAGCACCACTAAAATTGATTCCAATCAAGTTAGCCCTGCTTAAATTAACTTCAATAAGTACAGCTTTACTTAAATTTGCGCCGCTAAGGTTAGCCCTGCTAAGATTAGCCTTACTCAAGTCTGCTTCACTGAGGTCAACTCTACTCAAATCTGCTTCATTAAGATTAATTTTACTCAAATCTGCCTTACTTAGTTCTGGAATTATGTGAGAATTTTCTGCTCTCCACTGATTCCAAACTGTTTGTATGCCTTGTTTTAGCAAAATTACGTGTTCATCATTAGCCATTTAACAAAATTTTTTTAACTAAATATGCTGAATCTTAATGAGATAGCCAACCCAACAAACTACTCTGCCTCCTGCCACCCATCGATTGATGCCAGCAGGATATTCACTAAAGGATGGTCGATTAGCTCTTTAAAAGCTTCGGTTCCCCCAGCCTTCAGCGCACCTATTACCCTTGCTTTCAACGTCGGGTTACTCTCAATCCTATCCACAGCGTTAGCCACAACTGTCATCCTCTGCGATGTCGTTGCCGTAGGGTATGACTGGCTCAGTTGGTTGAGAAGCTGTTGAATCTCTGCTGCGGCTTGGGCGAGGTTCTGACGCTGTTCAGGGTTGTAGTTGGTAATGTTGCCGCCGATTTGTCCTGCATTTACGGTGTCGGCGTTGACTAGACCACCACTGAATTGAGCGTTTTGCAGGTTGAAGTTGGAGGTTTTGTTACTCACACGTTGTTGGTTATTTTCACCTTGAACATTATTAATATCACCACCAACAGAACCACTAACTGAAAAGCCACCAGGGTTGTTAGTCATAAAACCTACCTGCTCAACATTTGAATAAAAGCTGGGACGCTGTAGTGCTGTCACTACCATATTCTGTAAATCAGCAATTCTGCTATCTTTTTCGGCGATGAGTGCTTTCACTTCTTGTTCTGCCAGAGCTTTTAGCTGATTATAAGTATCAAAATACTCTGCACTCAGTTCAGATTTGTCGGCAGCGTTCGCAGTTTTGGCACGTAACAGAAACTTATCTTCACCCCGTACTTCCATACCCACAATTCGCAAATCTGCTTCTGGATGATTTTCAGCTAACTGCTTAAAGGAAATTGCGATCGCTCTAGGGTCAACGCCTTGGTTATGGTACAGGTCGAGAGTATCAAAAATCGGTTTAATAAAATCTCCAAACTCGCCATCAGCAAATACTTCCTGGCGATTGTCTGGTTTACGGTGCGGGTCGGGGTTATCAGGGGTGGGCAGGCGCATATAAACGTATTCGCACCGCACTCCGTTAAATTTTGTGTCAGTGGTAATGTTCCAATCTTCGATGTATGCACCTGTGAGAGTTGCGCCTGTGAAGTCTGTGCCGTCCAGTTGGGTTTGTACTAGCTTGGCTCTAGTTAAATCTGCGTCTTGGAGGTTAGCTTCGCTCAGGTCTGCACCGATGAAGCTGGCATCTGTTAAGTTTGCTCCTTGTAAGTTAACTCTACGTAGGTTTTGATAGTCAAAGTTTTTGTCTTGTCCTAGCCTTGTCGTAACCAACTCTTGAACTGGTAACTTTTCTAAATAAGTTGACTTAACTAGAGCCAGATTCAGTTTTTGAGCTTGAAACCAACAGGTATGCGTCAAGTTAGCTTGTCTCAAGTCTGTGCTTTTAAGTTCGGCTTTTTGAAAATTCGCATCTGTTAAATTGGCGTGACGAAAACTAGTGCCACCTCTTTCGATGACAAAAGCTGCCATCTGTTGCAACAAAGTAAATTTCTGTTTTTTTACTAAAATTAACCTTGCACAGTAATTAGCTACTACTCCTCCAGCTAAAGCAAAACCTCCAGTCCAAGCTAAAGCTAAAATCCCCGTCCCAATTTTTGACACAATCACCAAAAACAAAATAAGAGCTAAAAACCATACGAAAACTACAGCTTGAACCACTGACCAATCATCAGCCCAAATCATAGCCCCAGCTAAAGAGCCGATTAAAGCGACAAATATCGCCCCAACAACAGCTCCCGCACCAGTTAAAACCAAAAGGAAAGCTCTATCCCCGCTTACACTTACTGTACTAACTCCAACTACAGCAATAGCCAAAGCTATCGCTGCCAAAGCTGTAGCTATGCCTCGCTCAACTGCTATAAATCCAAAAACTAAAGCTAATATGTAAACAATTATCCCAGGAATAAGAGTATTTCTTTGAATACCTTCAAAACTCAAATAATATTCTTTTGCCCAAAGGATATTGAATGCTAATACCAATCCTATAACTCCCATTATAAGTAATGAAAGTAACATTAAGCTAATAAAAGAGTGCTTTTGCAGCCCTGCTCTTACTCCTGTAAAATTAGCTTTCCTCAAATTAGCACTACTAAAATCTGCTCCCCGAATATCTGCATAACCATCGGTGAGAGGTTAGAGTGATTGCACTTTTGTCAAGAGGGTGCAGGAAAAGG